>JAKAFG010000003.1 GCA_021818125.1 Pseudomonadota bacterium
TCCCAGTCCGCCCTTCATCTTTCATTACCTCCCTGTTTACTTTTCACTGTGAGCTAACGGCACCGCCCTTTGCGGCGGGTGCCATAATTTCAATGGATTCCACACGGGCATCCAAAACTTCCAGGAATGCGCCTATGTGCGGATCCGCGGCGACGCGTGCCTCGGCCTCGGCCTGCCGGGATGCCGCGCGCGCTTTCTCTTCCTGCACCAGGCTCCCCACTCCGGCCTCTTTGGTAAGGGGTACGATGCTCAGACGCGGCTCCCGGCCAAAATACGCAGTAAGCGCCTGATGTAACGCCCTGCGGGCCTCGGCCTTGACGAGGAATGGCAAATAATTGGGCTCCACGGCCAATTCCACAGCCTCTGAATTGCAGCGCAAGGCCTGTCCATAGCGCAGGTACTCAGCAATTATGGGCGACACTGCCAGCGCCTCCACCACGTCGCGCCAGTCCGTCGAAAGTGCGGCGTCGGCCGGCCTCTCCGGCAGGACCGTGGTCACCTTCAACGGCGGCTCCCGGACTTCGTCCCGCGAACGGGTGGATAACAAGGGTGCTGAACGGTGCGATACCGGCGAAGTCGCCTCGGGCGCAGCGCCGTCGCGCGTCGGGAGCGATGACTCGACAAGATACCGCTTGTCTTCGCTCGGAAGGGCCGCAGGCGACGCGTCTGGCGATGCCGGTCCGGAAAAACTCAACACCCGCAGAAAAGCCATTTCCAGTGCCATACGATGGTCCGGATAAAGCGCAAAGTCACGCCGTGCCGAGAGAAGCAAAAAATACCAGGACTGTAAGGTAAGCGGGCTGATCCGCTCGCGCAGGCGCACGATCACCTCCGCACCATCACCCTCCGGATCAGCCGGAAGAAATTGTGCCAGGCTGAGACGGTGCATGCCCTCTATGACCAAATCGAGCAGGCCGGCGCCATCTATACCCCGCGCCAGATGATCATCCAGTATGGCAAATACCTGCGCAGCATCCCGGTCCACCAACGCTTCGACCAGACCCAGCACTGCATCGTCACTGCTGCGTCCCAGCATCGCGAGCACGCCGTCACGCTGGACCGCACCCCCACCATGAACAATGGCCTGATCCAGCAAACTCAGAGCGTCGCGCAGGCTTCCATCCGCAGCGCGGGACAATATCTGTAGCGCGGCATCCTCGGCAGGTAGCTGCTCGGCCGCCATGATCTGCTGCAATCGTCCCTGAATTTGCGGAATATCCAGCCTCCGCAAATTAAACTGCAGACAGCGGGAGAGTACGGTTACCGGCAGTTTCTGCGGATCCGTGGTTGCCAACAGAAATTTGACATGCTCCGGCGGTTCTTCAAGGGTTTTCAGCAGCGCGTTGAAGCTGTGCGTGGATAACATGTGTACCTCGTCGATAAGGTACACTTTGTATCGACCCACCGTAGGCGCGTACTGCACGTTGTCCAGCAGGTCACGGGTTTCATCCACCCGGGTGCGGCTCGCCGCGTCCACTTCCAGCAGATCAACAAAATTTCCCGCGGCGATGCCGCGACAGGCACTGCACTCTCCGCAAGGATTGCTGCTAACGCCACGTTCACAGTTCAGGCACTTGGCCAGTAGCCGCGCCAGAGTCGTTTTACCGACGCCCCGCGTCCCGGTGAACAGAAAAGCATGATGAATGCGACCGGAATCGAGGGCATGGCGCAAGGCAGCGACCACAGCCCCTTGCCCTACAAAATCGTCAAAGTGTTGTGGCCGCCAGCGGCGGGCAAGCGCGAGGTAGGCGCTCATGCGCGCCCGAAATATAGGGTGGCGACGCCAACCAGCCGCACCCCGGCACCTGGATCACCGGCTGCCGCTGCTCCCTTCCGGGCCTGACGGGGTTCACCAGCTACCACTGCGAGGGGACCGATCTTTGTCGCCATAGAAAAACCTGAGACTGTCCGCTGATGGACGGTGATTGGCGGAGAGGGTGGGATTCTGCCCTCCACTCATATTTAATATTTACTTTCAATGGGTTACAAACAACCGCCTTGACCAGATAGTTACAGTGATTAGTTACAAATACAGTATCAAGCCGCTAAACTATCAGAAGCATGCGATGTTATCAATATTGCCGGTATCCATCAGTGTCAAGCAATGACCATCTATCAGACTCCTCCCGACATCATCAATCCTTCGAATGTCTTTAAATCAGCCTGGATAAACGTCTCCAAGGCAGCGGGAGCCGTCATTCCTGCCTGCACACGGAACGGGTAATATCGGCCATGACCCGTTATCCAAGCCTACCTACAGCGATGTCAGCGTTGACAAGCTAAGCGGCCAGATTTAGCCTCGTTCATTAATGTCCGAACCGGTCGATCTCTATATTTACTGTTGGGCTCCATAAGACATGCGGTTATGGTCTTTGCATCCGAAGTACCTCGACCCTCAAGGTTTGGTAGCGCTCTGGAGAGAGGCTCTCCTCGCCCAGGCCGTCTTACGCAATGAGACAAGCGGCTACCGGAATCATCCACAGTTGGAACGCTTCAAGATCCATCCATGTCCTCGGTGCGCTATCTCACTGTATCTGAAGGGCGTGCACGCTGAGGCTGAGACAAGGGGGTACTCTTTTGATCGATCAAAGATCATGCCGGCCATGTATTCGGTAAGATTGAGAGTCACTGCCGGTCAAATGGCCTACGAATGGGCTCATCTGATGAGCAAGCTGAAAACGCGAAACTACAAACTCTACGAGAAATGGCAAGGAACAGAGGCACCAGTACCACATCCGCTGTTTGAAGTGTGTCCTGGGGAAGTCGAAGCCTGGGAACGCCAATGACAATATTGCAGCGGAAGCCGTCGTCCAGGGGACTGACCATCGCGCTCTCAAAACTCGTGACCGCGACTTGAAAGCGTAAAGACATACTGAGAATGGTCTTCGAGAATTGCAACTCATTGATTTACTGTGCGGCAATGATTACCAGTTGAAACCTCTCGAAAACGGTCGTTTGTGAGATGTTGTCACAGTGACAACCACAGATTAGAGATTGTCGGTTGGTATGGCGTTGAAGCTGGTCCGGTCTTGCTCTTCCGGAGGGTCTGGATGCTTTTAGTGGCCGGGGTTTTCCCGATATTCTCCGCTGGGTTGCTGGTTGTCACAAACCCTTGACGGTTGAATCATGGCGAAAATCCGGCGCTCCCGGCGATTATCGGGCGTATAACCCGACGCTGCCCCGTCATGAACAGCAGTTCGGCCAGCATCAAGCGGTTTTCCAGGTCCAGCAGGTTTCCCTGATGCATGGCCCCCTCCATATCCCCAGCATCCAGAAGGGACTTGGCCGCGCGGGCGAACCGATGAATCCGCTCGTGGCTGGTGAGGAGACCTGCAAAATCCGGTAACTGGCCAAAGCGGAGGGCACCTTCTCCCCGCAGCCACAGCCCCAGATGGCAATACTCCTCGGCATCCTCTTCCAGGACGTGGACGGGGAATGGATTTTCCTGGCGCAGGGCGCGGAGAAACGCCTGCACACGCAGAAGGTGCCCTTCCAGGATTGGCGGCAGGACGTCCATGGGGGGCAAGGCATCCTCCAATTGGGGAGCGGGGCGAAAACGGGCGATCCAGACAGGGATGTCCTCGGCCGGGAGCGGCCTGGAGAAGAGATACCCTTGCAGATGGCTGCAGCCCATCTTGGCTAGCAAGGCGGCGTGCTCTGCCGTTTCCACTCCCTCGGCAATCACTTCCAGACCCAGCATGCGGCTGGCAGTGATGACCGCTGCGACGATGGCGAGATCCTTGGGATCATTGATCATGTCGCGCACGAAGCGCTGATCGACCTTGATGGTATGGGCGGGGAGCTGCTGGAGGTAGGTCAGGGAGGCATGGCCGGTGCCGAAGTCATCGAGGGCGATGCGTACCCCCAGACCCTGGCAGCTTTTCAGAACCGTCTGGGCTTCCGCAAGATTGAGCAGGGGAGCCGATTCGGTGATCTCGATCTCCAGTTGCCCCGGCGGTACGCTCGGGTGATTGGCCAAGGCTTCCCGCAGATCCTCCAGGAAGCGGGCATCGAGCAGGTGGCGCGTGCTGATATTCACCGCTACGCGCAGCGGCAGGCTCTCCCCTTGCCAGATCGCTCCTTGTCGCAACGCCGCGTCCAGGACGAAGCGGCCGATGGGGCGCGCGAGGCGGGGGTGATCCAGGGCGGAGAAAAAGGCCGCTGGCGCAAGCAGTCCTTTCTCCGGGTGTTCCAGCCGGATGAGGGCTTCCACGCCCAGAACCGTGCCGGCGTTGGATACGATCGGCTGGTAGTGCAGGATCAGGCGGCCATCGTGCAACGCCTGATCCAGCAGGACGCGCATCCTCGCTTCTGTCTGTACGGCTTCATCCAGGGCCAGGGTATGCAGTTGAAACTGGTCCCGGCCCGCATCCTTGGCGGCATAGAGCGCCATATCGGCATGCCGGAGCAGAGCATTGGCATCACTGTCGTCCAGGGGATAGAGGGTGACGCCGAGGCTGCCGGAAATACTGACCGCTTCGCCATGGATTTCCTGCGGCTCGCGGATGGCGGCGAGCAATCGCTCGCAGACGACTTCGAGATCGTCGAGGCGCTCCAGGCCGGGCAGCAGCAGGCCAAACTCATCGCCGCCCATGCGCGCGAGGGTATCCCCTGCCCGCAACTGCGCCTGCAACCGTTGCACCACGGCTTGCAGCAACTGGTCTCCGGCTTCATGGCCCAGGCGGTCATTCACCTGCTTGAATCCATCCAGGTCGAGGAGCGCCACCCCCAGCAGATGTTCGCGCCGCAGCGTTTGGTCTCGGGCGATCTCCAGGCGGTCCAGGAAGAGGACGCGGTTGGGCAGGGCGGTAAGGGGGTCGCGTAAGGCTTGGTTGCGCAGCAGGAGCACCAGTTCCCCAAGATGGGCAAAGGCATCGAAGTACGTCGATCCTACCCTATGGAAATAACCCTTTTCGCGCACTCCGATCAGGCCTACGCCACGCAGATCCTCTGCTCCGAAAGGAAAGATGCCGATTTCCCCAATATGGTTGCGCAAGCCCTTGATCCATTCCGGGGCCTGCGGATCATCCACGGACTGAATGACGGTGTGCCCGCTTTCCAATGCCTCCCAGCAGGGATCTCCGGCGATCTTCGGGATCTGCAGCTCTGGCAACGGGAGTCCAGCCAGGCATTCCAGGGCTAATATCTCCCCCATGGCACCGCTCACCATATAACCGGCCAGGCGCACGTTGGTGCTCTTGCCCGGCAAGGCTTCGCAGATATGCTGCAGCAACTCCTCCGGTCGTGGGGACGCGTCGCTGCGGGGAACAGCGAGCACGCCCAGCAGCACATCAAACAAGGCCAGCCTCTCGGCATCGGTCTCGCGGGAGGCGCGGGCATAGCCGTCGAGCTGGACCATGAGGTCGCCAGTCAGCAGGCGGAACAGGGCGTCCCGCAGCAGATTCCGATCGCTCTCGGGGACGTGCTCCTGGAGTACATTTTGCCAATGGCGCCAGTAGAGGATATAGGCGCCTGCGACCCAGGAGGGCTCGATGCCGAGACGGTGGTGCAGGGCCCCGATTCTGCGCATGGACTCCCGCCAGGACTTATCCAGGTGGCTGGCCAGAAGCCCGCTGACGTGCTCCGCCTGTTTCTGGATCAGAGCATCCAGACGCGCGCGGGAGAAATCCCGGAAGACGGCGGCGGTGACGGGGTGAGCGAGCAGGTAGTCGTAGAAAGCATGGGCAAGCGCAGGCGTTTCCGCCTCCAGGCAGTCCCGGTAGCGGTCGATGAGCTGAAAGTCCGTATCCTGCAGACCAAGAAAATTGGGGAGGGTGCTGGTGGCGTCCATCTTCGGAATGCTCTCTGCTTGATCTGTCATCGGGGCATATCTTGAGCCACTGGCATCGTCGGGCGCACCAGGTACCGCTGGATGCGCTTTTTTGATTTTATCATCATTTGGATATTATCAACTTTTTATAATGGTTTTACACTATCCGTAGGCATCAGAGTCGTGTCTTTCGACGATTCTCGGTGTTCATGGCCTACGTTCATGAAACGCAAACACCACGTCCGGCCAGTTCGATCTGGTGAGGGTTCGATGCGGCCTTGACTGTCGTTTGACGCGCCAACCGATCCGGAGCAGCGCGGCCAAGACCAGCCACGCTTTCAAAGGCGCCCATTGGCTCATGCCGGAGCACGTTCCATGGTCTCGATAGTGATGGTGGAGCCTCCATTTCCCCTTCATCGAGGCGGTCCGCCTTGGCCCTCAGCGCCAAGGCCTCCACCTTGGCCGCCGCATCCTTACGCGACGTGCCATAACACCGGGCAGTTCCGGCACCTCCGCTATCCAGCGCCCATCTTCTTCCATGTTCGTACTCAACATGGAGATTCATCTGAACTTCCACCATATTTATTATAACATCCATAAATGCTATTGGTTTAAAACAAATATCGGTCATCAATGGACGCCTACTTCCCGCTACCGCCCTCCACTTCTCCGCAATCTACAGCCTTCCATCACCCATCGGCAAGTGCGGGGCTCGCTGCTCCGTCCCTATGGCCGATAGGTTCCCCCACCTAACCGCGCCGTCATTCGGTCCCATGCGCCTAAGCCCTCTGTACTCGCAACTCTGCGCTCAGGCGACGGACTCGCTCCGTCAACGCGGATTCCAGCGCCGAAAGCCGCTTCTCCTTCCACTGCTCCGGCGGGTAGAGCAGCGACCCCACCTGCTGCAACCCATCCCAGCGGCCCCGGGCGGACTGGTGTGCCCAGTATAGCTCAATCCAGTCCAACAGGGTGTCTGACCATTGCTCCAGTTCGGCAACAGCCAGTAGGCGATGGGTCAATAGGGCGCCTAGCCGTTCCTCGGCAAAAACCAGATGCAGCGCTGTCAGGTATACCCCCTCGATCAGTTGGTACGGCGCTCGACTGGCGGTGGCCAGAGGACCCCGGATGAATTGACAGAGCGCCTCGAAGTCCTGGCGCTTGCGGCTGTGCGCTTCCACTTCAACCCATTGCAATTCTGCGCCCTCGTCGTCTACTTGCAGAATCGCGCCATCGGGAACCTTGTTCGCGACAACGATTTGCGGGGTGCGGCGGGTCAGGATCTCGTATTCCGTCCAGACCGTGTTCCCTTCCAAGAGTCGGTCTATGAGGAGATTATTACTGAGGCTGCGGTGACGAACGTTGCCCAAGCGAAGATCCAGGCCCGACTTAGCGGGTACGGTGGGTCGGAATTTCTGTAGGAAGGCGACCCCGGACGGGCGAAGCACATAGGCAGAGCCGCCGCCGTCGATGACCCGTCTCAGAATCCAGCCTTGAGACTGAGCTTTGGCGACGAGACGTTGGCCGAGCTTTTCCCGAGTCGGTGGCGTGCTGCCCGGCCACAATAGCCGACTGATCTGCTCGCGGGTGAGCCAGCCAAAGCGGGCGATGGCCTCCAGGCCGTCGAGCAGATTCGCGTGGTGTTGCTGTATCGTATCCATGGGAGAGTATAGCGACCCCCACGCGCATCCCTTGGGGCCATAGGTCGGCAGAGGCCCCCGGTGCGGCGCTTTTCCCCGTGGGGGGTTCTGTACCGACCCTTGCCCTGGGTGGGTTCCGCGCGCTCCCGCGCTCTCCACCCAGGAGACTGGCCACCAGGGTGGCCAGGATTAGGGGCAGGAAGCCCGGGAATTAGGGGCTGGACGCCCCATTCCCAGGCCCAGTGCTGGACGCACTGGCCTGCCCCCTTACAGCGGTCCCCCGGCCGCTTCGCGCCCGGCGGCAACCCGCTCACTCGGTGCCGCTGAACGCGCACCGGCTTCGTCGCCTGCGGCTCCTCGGGTTCCGGCGCTGCGCGCCTCCACCTGAGCAAGTTGCCCCCGGCCTGCGGCACGGGGGACGGGGCTTCGCCCCCCGACTCAAAACCGGCACCTGGGGGTGCCTGGCCACACGGTGCCGCGCTGGACGCGCGGCACTATCGTGTGTCCTTTTGATCGGCGCCCCCCAGCCTCTTCCCGGTTCGTGCTGGACGCACGATCCGTCCAGAGGGGTTCCGCAGGTCGGCTACGCCGCCCGCTGCACCCCGCAGCTACGGCGATGTCTGGTGGCTGCGGCTCCCGCCATCTGCGCTAGGGCGTCTTCCCGGCCCTGGAACCTCTGTCTGGTCCCTTGGCAGCCCCTTCCCTCACTGGCTACCATCGTTTCGCCCGTCTCGCGGTCTTCAGGGCACCCTATGGGGATGCCCTGCTGCTGATTTGTTTGTCAGGGTTTTGCTGCCGGTGAATGGCAATGGCCGGGGGATCGAGAAGGACAGCGTGATCCGTTGGATCTCCTCATATAACACTTCCAGGGCGAAGCCTTCACCATAACTGTCCCCGGTATCGCTGGAAGAATGCCCGGTGAGCTGGTGGTGCGCATCCTTGGGAATGTGGGCATTGCGGCAGAGGTCTTTGAAAGTGTGCCGGAAGGAATGGAATACGACATTGTCCGGGAACCCCAGGTTTTTGTGAATATAACCGTTGAACCAGCGGCCCAGCACTTCACTGTCGTTCTTGTTAATGCCTCGGGTCTTGAGAAAGGGCCACAGGCGTTCCTGTCCGCTGGCTTTAATCGCTTCCACATAGTCGAGAAAACCCAGTTCGATCAGTTGAGGATGCAGGGGGATCTGACGCAGGCTTTCGTCGTTTTTCCCTCGGCGAATGCGAAAATGAGGCAGCGGAACGCTTTCGAAATTCTGGAGGGTGAGGCGGCCCAGTTCATCCAGCCGGGCGCCGGTAAAAAGACCCAGGAGAGGAAGCCATATCCGGGCATGGTACCCTCCGCCGCCGGTTTGTCGGCGTTGGGAGAAAAGCCCTTCCGGGGAGAATATCCGGGCCAGTTGTTCCTGGCTGAAGGGCTTGCGATCTTCCCCGGTATCGACACCGATTTTCTGCACAAAGCGGGCATAGTCAAAATCGGCAAGGGGATTACTGGACAGAATTTCGTCTTTGACGGCAATAGAAAACAGAGCCCCCATGAGGGTACCTTTCTTCTCCAGGGTCTTGGCCCTATTACCTCGGGTATCGCGCTGGTGGCGCAACCAGGCGGCGGCATCCTTCCGGGTCACGGTGGCGGGGGTTTTATTGGGCAGGAAGCTGGACAGGGACTGGATCAGGGTCTGCATCTCCTGTACGGTCCGTGGGCGCCGTTCGCAGTCCTGCTGCCAATATTCCAGCAAGCCCTGCCAGCTGAGTGCGGTGGGGTGCTTTTCCGATGGGGTGACGGGCAGTTCCGGGCTGGCGACAGATTCTCCCGCCTGGCGCCGACGCAGGTCCCGGGATGCGGCACGGAAGGCGGTGGCAAAGGGTTCGAAACCTGCGTCCAGTCGCCAGTAATTGACGTCCCGTCCGGTGGCCAGATGCAGGAAATGCGCGATGTTGATTTTGAGCTCCTTCAGGAGAGCGATGTCTCCGACAACACCAGGCGGAGGGAGATCTCCCACAAAATAAGGGCTCTCTCGCGGGATCAGCAAGCGGTCTTCCGCGTCATCGCCCTGCATCCCGGGGGCCAGCTGGGAGGCGATCAGCTGCCGATATTCCGCTTCGTCTTCCTGCATGATGGAGGCATACATCAGCTGTGCGGCTTGTTGAATTTCTTCTTGGGAAAACTTCGGGCGGGGAACCGGTTTGACGAACTGCAGGAGATGCGCCTGCTGTTCCGCAGGGAGGGTGTCGAAGAACTCTTTCAGAATCGTGCCTTCGGGCTCATCTGTACAGGGGATTTCCCGGTGCATGGAGGCTGTTTCGGCCTGGAGTGCTTCGTCTACCTCGACGGCATAGCGGCGGGCCAGCCGCTCGGCTTCCCGGCGGTTGCCGGTACCCAGGGAAAACCGCAAATAGCCGTTCCCGCCAACCTTGCGGGGGCCGGACGCGAGGTTCAGATTCTGGCCTTGAAAAGCATCGGGGAGCTTGCGGGAAAAATGGAAGAGCGCGCCCCTGCGGAGCAGGTACATAGGGTTCTTGACCTCACTTTTAGCTACACTTCTAGCCACAGTGTCTAGTCGCAACCCATTGAAAGCTAACTTCCTTTATGGAAAATCAGACAGTTAATATAACATGGCGGAGAGGGTGGGATTCGAACCCACGTGGGGTTGCCCCCCATCCGATTTCGAGTCGGCGCCGTTATGGCCACTTCGGTACCTCTCCGTGGGGGCATACCTTAATCTTTCCCGACGCCAACGGCAAGTGCGCCGCGCCGACAAACGCAGTACGGCGCTACAACGTAGCGCCGTCGTTACGATCCTTGGCACTGATAAACTGGCGCTTGAGGACGTGCTCCCGCTTGAGCCCCAGCCACAGTGCAATCGGGCTCGCGACGAAAATTGAGGAATACGTACCCACCACCACGCCGATAACCAGCGCCGTGGCAAACCCGTGAATCACCGGTCCGCCGAAGAGGAAGAGCGACAGGGCGACCATGAAGGTGATGAAACTGGTAATCACCGTTCGTGACAGGGTCTCATTGATAGCGATGTTGAAAATCTGTGCCACATTGCCGCTACGGGACGCCCGCAGGTCCTCACGCATACGGTCGAAAACCACCACCGTATCATTGAGGGAAAAGCCCATGATGACCAGCAAAGCCGCAATCACGGTCAGGGAGAACTCTTCCTGACTGATGGCGAAAAAGCCCACCACCAGGATCGGGTCGTGGAGCATGGCGAGCACACCGCCCACTGCAAAACGCCACTCGAAGCGAAACCCCACATAAATCAGGATGCCCAGGGTCACGATGACCAGCGCCATGACCCCCTTATTCCGCAATTCCTTACCCACCTCCGGGCCAACATATTCCGTGCGGCGCAACTGCGCGTCCGGGTATTTCATCTGATCTTTCTGAAATACCTGCAAAATCTTGTTACCCACCGCGCTGCTCTCACCGGGTACGGTGCGCAAGCGAATCAGCAAATCGCGATCCCCACCAAAGGTCTGCACCGCCGCATCGTGAAAACCCGCCTGCGCGAGTGTCCCACGCACAGCCCCCAAATCCGGTGTCTTACTGAAGGCCAGTTCCACCAGCGTACCACCGGTGAAATCGATGCTGTAGTTCAGCCCGCGCACCAGAAAAACGGCGACAGAAGCAATAATCAGCAGAGCGGACACCCCCAGAAAAATCCAGCGTCTGGACATGAAGTCTACATGGGTACGGGCTTTGAAAAGTTCCATTGCGGCCTCAGATATAAAGCTTTTGCACGCGCCGCTTACCGAGGGCGAGTTCGATGATGCCACGACTCATCATGGTCGCGGTAAACATGGACGTGATCACACCGATAGTCAGCACCAGCGCGAAGCCCTTGATGGCCCCGGTACCGAACTGGAATAACACCAGTGCCGCAATCAACACGGTGATATTGGAGTCCACAATAGTGGCAAAGGCCTTCTTGAAACCGGCGTCAATGGCGGCGCGGGTGCTCATGCCAAGGCGCAGTTCCTCGCGAATACGCTCGAATACCAGCACGTTAGCATCCACCGCCAGGCCAATCTTCAGTACGATACCGGCAATACCCGGCAGAGTCAGGGTACCGCCCATTATCGAGAGCACCGCCAGAATGGCCAGAACGTTCACCAGGATAGCGAGGTCGGCAATCAGGCCAAAAGCCCGGTAATAAAGCGTCATGAAGAGCACGACGAAGAGCATGCCGAAGACCACTGCCATCACCCCGTCGTGGATGGAGTCCTGGCCCAGAGTCGGGCCAACCGTGCGCTCTTCCGAAATATGAACGGGCGCGGGTAACGCGCCGGCCCGCAATTCAATCGCGGCATTACTGGCGTCTTTCAAACCGGAGAATCCGGTAATCTGGGCCCGGCCCCCCGTAATGGCTTCACGTATCACCGGCGCGGTCACCACCTTGTTATCCAGCAAAATAGCCATACGCTTGCCAACATTTTTAGTAGTCAGATCCCCGAAGATGCGGGTTCCCTCGTTGTTGAAACTGACATTAACAATGGACTGACCGCTATTGTTGTCCACCCCCGCGCTGGCATTACTGAGATAGCGGCCCGTGAGCACCGTATCCGTGTAAAGCACGTAAGGCGCACCGTGAACGCCGTAAAACAGGGCTGTGCCGGGCGGCAGGTCACCTTTGAGGGCGGCCGCCATGTTGGCCTGGTCATCCACCATCTTGAATTCGAGTTGGGCGGTAGAACCAATAATGGATTTAGCGCGCTGGGTGTCCTGCACACCGGGCAATTGCACGGCGATATGCTCAGCGCCCTGACGCTGGATGACCGGCTCGGAAACGCCCAGTTCATCAATACGATTGCGAATAACGACAATGGCCTGCTGCAGCGCATCATCCTTCATTTTTCTGGCGGCATCGGGGGTGATACTTACACCTAACACCGCATTAGGCTGCAGGGTGACGGCATAATCGGGATAATGCCCGGCGATAGCCTTTTGCGCCTGCGCCGCGACCGCGGCGTTTTCCATCTCGATGGCAAGACTTTGCGGCCCGGTCATATTGACCGCCAGATATTGCAGCTTCTGGTGACGGAGGAAAGTGCGCAAGCTGCCGCTGTCCTGCTCCAGAGCATGTTTGATAACGGCATCGGTATCGACACGCAGCAGGAGATACACGCCGCCGCGCAAGTCAAGGCCCAGATTGACGGGCTTGGCACCGAGACTGCTTAGCCAGTCCGGCTCTGCAGACATCTGCGAAAGAATGACCTGCGCATTGGCCGGGAGTTTGTTTTGCAGTAAGGTCTCGGCCAAGCCCTGGGCATCGTCGTTCGGGAAAAAGAAGGTGCTGCCCTTCTCATCCGAGCTGACGCGGGTGACCGGAATTTTAGCCGTCTGCAGCCAGTCCTGCAGTGTGGCCGCTGGCGGCAGGATAGTCCCAGCGGGAGCGCGCACCTCCACCGCGGAATGCCAGCCATAGAAGTTAGGCAGTGCGTAAAACAGGGAGGGCAATACGACGGCGAGGATAATCAGGTACTTCCACCATGGGTAACGGGTCATGAACGAGCCTTTACAGTTTTTTCAATGTCCCTTTGGGCAACAGTAACGTCACTGAAGCCCGCTGTACTTTTACAATGACCCCCTCAGCAACCTCAAGTTGCAGATAATCCTCACCCGCCTGCATAATCCGCCCGGCCAGACCACCCTGGGTAACCACTTCATCGCCTTTGGAAATCGCCGAAATTAACTGGCGTTGTTCTTTCGCTTTTTTCATCTGCGGGCGAATCAGCAGAAAATAGAAAATGCCGAAAATGATAACCAGCGGGATGACTTGCATAAAGACGGAGTCCGGACCTGCCCCCGCCGCAGTTCCGGCATAAGCGTTGGCGATAGGCGAAAAGTTCATATCCACTCCTGATCAGGTCTGAGGGTCGTCATTGTAGCCTTTAGGCATCAACTAGGGAACCAGCAGCACGCTGCCGGTAAAAATCGTCGGTAAAAGCATCCAGGCGACCGGCAGCAATGGCTTCCCGCAGCCCTGCCATCAGCTCCTGATAGTAGTGCAGATTATGCAGGGTGTTCAGGCGGGCGCCGAGAATTTCATGACTGCGCTGTAAGTGGCGCAGATAGGCCCTGCTATAGTTCTGGCAGGTGTAACAGGCACAGGCCGGATCCGGCGGCAGTGCGTCTTTTTCGTAACGGGCGTTGCGCAGTTTGAGGATGCCATCGCGGGTAAAAAGCCAGCCATTGCGGGCATTACGGGTCGGCATCACACAGTCGAACATGTCGATACCGCGGCGTACTCCCTCTACCAGGTCCTCCGGTGTGCCGACCCCCATGAGGTAACGGGGCCGATCTGCGGGCATCTGCGGCATGAGTTCCTCCAGCACCTGCATCATCTCCGCCTTGCTCTCCCCTACCGAAAGTCCGCCGATAGCAAGACCGGGGAAATCCAGGCGCTGCAATCCCGCTAAAGAACGCTGACGTAAATCCCCATACATTCCACCCTGGACGATGCCGAAGAGCTGCCCCGGCCCGGTATAAGAGGCACGAGAGCGCGCCGCCCAGCGCAAAGAAAGCTCCATGCTGACACGGGCTTCTTCGTAGGTGGCAGGATGGGGCGTACATTCATCGAAGACCATAGCGATGTCCGAACCCAGCGCCGCCTGAATCTGCATGGACTCTTCCGGCCCCAGAAAGACCTTATGGCCATCGGTGGGCGCACGAAACTGCACCCCGGCCTCCGTCAACTTGCGCAGCGCGCCCAGACTGAAGACCTGGAAACCGCCCGAATCGGTGAGGATGGGCCGATCCCAGTGCATCATCTTATGCAGGCCGCCTACCGCACTGATTACCTCCAGGCCGGGACGCAGAAAGAGATGAAAGGTGTTACCGAGGATGATCTCGGTCCCCAGCGTCTTCAACTCCTCAGGAGACATGGCCTTGACGGTGCCATAGGTACCCACCGGCATAAAGGCAGGCGTCTGAATATTGCCGCGGGGGAGGTGCAGAACGCCGCGCCGTGCCGCATCATCACTGGCCAGCAACTGATAAATGCTCATCGGCGTCCGATCTGAGGGGAAATCAACATGGCATCTCCATAACTGAAAAATCGATAGCCCTCTGCCACCGCGTAGCGATAGGCAGCGAGCATGCACTCCATGCCGGCAAAGGCACAGACCAGCATGAGCAGAGTGGATTCCGGGAGGTGAAAATTGGTCAACAGCCCGTCAGTCACCTGAAAGGCCTTACCGGGATAGATGAACAGGCGGGTCTCTCCGGTGTAGGGGCGCAGCGTCCCATCCTGCGCCGCTGTCTCCAGCGCGCGGCAGGCCGTGGTACCCACGGCAATCACCCGCCCGCCCCGCGCCTTCGCGGCGGCAACGGCTGCCACCGTCGTCGCACTGACCTCCATGGTTTCGGCGTGCATGGGGTGCTCGGTAATGTCATCACTGCGCACCGGGAGAAAAGTCCCGGCACCGACGTGCAAGGTCACGAAGGTCCGCTCAACGCCGCGCGCCGCGAGGGCGGCCAGCAGATTCGCGTCGAAATGCAACCCGGCGGTGGGTGCGGCCACCGCACCGGGATGAGCCGCATAGATGGTCTGATAGCGCTCCCGATCACTGGCCTCCGGCACCCGCCGGATGTAGGGCGGCAGGGGCGTACTCCCTTCGGCTTCGAGAATGGGTAACCACTGGGCGTCCGCAGACAGGCTCAGACGGACGTCCATGCCATCCTTTTCCTTTACCGTAGCCACGGCACCACCCGGCAAATGAATGGACATGCCCGGCCGCAACGCCTTGGAGGATTTTGCCAGAAACCAGCCCTCCTGAGCATCGATCATTCGGTCGAGCAGCAGTTCGACCGCGCCACCCGTCGCTTTGCGGGCCTGCAAACGCGCGGGAAGCACACGGGTATCGTTGAGTACCAGCAGGTCTCCGGGCTGGAGGAGGTCGGGCAGATCGCATATCCACGCATCTTCCCAAGTGCCTTGGCGGCCATCGACGATGAGCATGCGCGCGGCGCTGCGTTCCGCGAGAGGTGCCTGGGCGATCAGCGCGTCAGGCAATTCATAATAAAAATCACTTTTCTGCATGGAGCGTATCAGGAAAACCAGTCGGATTCAGGTTGGTCAGGGTGCGGGATCACTTGCACCAGTGTGATGCGTGGACCTTTTTTACGCAAGACCACCACGTCGAAGCTGGAAAAAGCGATTCGCTCCCCCTCTTCCGGGACCCTTTCGAGCTGATGCATGACCAGACCGCCGATGGTATCTGCAGTCTCCTCGTCAATGTCGATGTGCAGGCTGCGCTCCAGGGAATACAGCGAGAGGCTGCCAGAACCTACCCAACTGCCATCAAGGCGCCGCCGCCACTCCCGCCGCTGGTGCCGGAACTCATCGGGGATAACGCCGAGCAGACTTTCCAGCACGTGATCCAGCGTGACAAAGCCGGTGATGGTGCCCAGATCATCCACCACCAGCGCAAAATGCGGGTGGCCGGAACGAAAATGGGTCAGCAAGTCCATGGCCGATAACGCCTTGCCTACGGAAGGTAGCGGGCGCAGGAGTTTTTTCAGATCACCCAGGTCCGGGTGCCTTGACAGTGCCGCAAAAGCATCCTTGACATGGAGCAGGCCAACCACATGCTGGCGGTCCCCTTCGCATACCGGATAACGGGTAAAGCGATGGCGCATCATCACCTGACGGATCTCTTCCGGGCTGTCTTCCAGCATCAGACAGACCATCTCGGCGGCAGGACGCATCAGATCCCCGGCCGTCAGTTCCGTAAAATCCAGGGTCCGATCGAGAATATCTCCGGTGCGCTGGCCGAGGGTGCCCTGCGCCTGACTGAGGGCCAGGATCATCGCCAGTTCATCGCGGGAATGGGGTGCATCACCGGCATGCTGATCCACCCGCAGCGCAAAGAGGCGCAACACGATGCGGGTCGCACCATTGAGCACCCAGATCGCCGGGTACATGAGCCAGTAAAAAGCGTAGAGGGGCGCGCCGGTCCACAGGGACACTGCCTCCACCTTGCGGATGGCCAGTGACTTGGGTACCAGCTCGCCAATCACAATGACGATGAAAGAGATCAGGACAAAGCCGGCTGCAAAAGAAACTGATCGCAAGGCCGTCGGATCGGTCACCCCAACAGTCCGGAAAAGCGGTTGGAGCAAACGCGCTACAGTGGGTTCGCCTACCCAGCCGATACCCAAAGAGGCAATAGTAATGCCGAGTTGGGTAGCGGAAAGATAGGCATCGAGACGATGGTGCATCCGCATGAGAATGCGCCCGCGCAGCCCATGCTCCTGGGCAAGGGTACGGGCATGGGTACTGCGTAATCGCACCAGCGCAAATTCTGCCGCAACAAAAAAACCATTCAGCAGAACCAGCAGGGCTGCCAGCAGCAGCCCGTCGACCTCATGCACGGGAGGCCACTCCCGCCCGCGCGTGGCGGGGATGTCGTTCAGTCATCACTGGTGATGAGTTGCTCCAACCCGGCAAAACTCTGCACCACATCATTGGTCTGAATGGGTACCCCCAGTTGTCGCGCTATCTGGCTGATGGAAAAAACACCGCGAATCTCTTCACCGCGGGGCGTTTTCTCGCGCACCAGGGCGTGCTGACGCCCCACCTTGCGCAGGGTAAGGACGACATCCCCCACGGTAGACCGCTCCACCTCAGCAAAGTCGAGCACATCGATCTGACCCAGAGGCACCATGACCTCCTGCACCGTGATGGAGTCCCGTGCGACATGGTTTTCGGCAGCCAGTTTGACGGGCTTCTCACCCATGATGTCACGGGCAGTGGCCAGACCGATCAGCGTACCGAAGTCATCCAGCACAAAAAGCATACGGACACCCACATGAATCATGCGCTGCATGGCCTGATCAATGGTGGTTTCCGACTTCGTCGTCGCAGCGGGCACCCGGCTGAGGTCGGTCATACTGTTGATCGCCATGTCGCCGGGCGTCACTGTCAACGGCATCCCATTATCAAGCACGCAGATACGTGTGTCCGGCTTGAGTCCATGACGTTGTAATGCACGGAATCTTGTCATTTCATTATCTCCGCAGTTGAAAAAATGGCTGAAAAAACTCGCTCCTGTCCAAGCATAGCGCAAATCAGCGGCTTGCAAGAGCGGCAAAGCCGCGCTCCAGATCATCGCGAAGGTCGTCGACATGCTCCAGCCCGACACTGATCCGCAGCAAGCCATCGCCAATCCCCGCCGCTGCCCTTGCTTCAGGACCGACCCGGCTGTGGGTCGTGCTGGCAGGGTGGGTAATGGTGGTCTTGGCATCCCCGAGATTGGCGGTCAGGGAGAGCAGGCGCAGGGCATCCACAAAGGCCCAGGCCGCCGTCTGCCCACCATGCAGGTCAAAGGACAGAATAGCCCCCGGCAGGCGTTGCTGACGCGCCGCGAGGGCCTGCTGTGGATGACTCTTGAGGCCCGGATAATAAACCCGTGCCACTTCCGGCCGTGCTTCCAGCCATTCGGCAATCTGCTGGGCATTGGTGCAATGACGCTCCATGCGCAGTCCGAGAGTTTCCAAACCTTTGAGCTGCACCCAGGCGTTGAAAGGGCTGAGACTTGGACCCGCCGTGCGCACGAAATTGCGTGGCCCACTGTTGAGCAGTTCGGTACTGCCGCAAACCGCCCCACCCAGGGTTCTCCCCTGCCCGTCCAGATACTTGGTGGCGGAGTGAATGACCAAATCGGCACCAAATTTGAGGGGCTGCTGCAAGACCGGGGTACAGAAACAGTTGTCCACCACCAGCCAGGCATCATGGGCATGGGCTAGATCCGCCAAGGCCTGCATATCGCCAATCTCGGTGAGCGGATTAGACGGCGTTTCAAGGAAGAGCATCCGGGTATTGGGACGCAGTGCCGCACGCCAGGCCGCCACATCCGCCAGCGGCACAAAGCTCGTCTCCACCCCGAAGCGGCCGAGAATATTACTGAGCAGTTGCACCGTCGTACCAAAAATAGAGCGGGAGGCGACGATATGATCGCCCGCCTTGAGCATCCCCATGAAGACGGTCAGGCAGGCGGCCATGCCAGAGGCCGTGGCGACACAGGCTTCTGCACCCTCCAGCGCGGCAAGTCGCTCTTCAAAAGTACGTACGGTGGGATTGGTGAAGCGCGCATAGACATTTCCCGGCGCTCGTCCGGCAAAACGCTCCGCGGCCTCTTCTGCCGAGTCAAAAACAAAACTGGAAGTCGGGAAGATGGCCTCGCTGTGCTCCTGCTCCTGGGTGCGGTGAATACCGGCACGGATGGCGAGGGTCTCCGGGCGGAGATGTGCCACCCAGTCCGGATTGGAATCCTGAGAGTTCATCGCAGCTCCTTGATCAGATGCAATTGACGCGAACCATGCCCTTCCGGCGTCGGCAACGGATAGTCGTCACTAAAACAGGCGTCGCAGAAACCCTGCCCACGCCCGCCCACGGCCTCATAAAGCGCCTCCAGACTAATGTAGCCCAGGCTGTCAGCACCAATGATTTTACGCACCTCTTCAATACTGTGCTGGGCCGCGATGAGCTGGGAGCGATCCGGGGTATCGATGCCATAATAGCAGGGTCCGGTCGTGGGTGGCGCGCTGACCACAAAATGCACCTCGCGCGCGCCGGCAGCCCGCACCAGACTGACAATTTTAGCGCTGGTCGTGCCCCGGACGATAGAATCATCCACCAGGACCACCCGCTTACCACGCAGGATGTTGGGCTGGGCATTGAGCTTGACCTTGACCCCGAAATCACGACCGCGCTGTGCCGGTTGAATGAAGGTGCGGCCCACATAGTGATTGCGGATCAGACCCAGCTCGAAGGGCAGACCGGAGGCCTCGGCATAGCCCATGGCTGCCGCAACGCCGGAATCGGGGACGGGCACCACCAGATCCGCCTCGCGCGGATGCAGACGTGCCAGCGCCTGACCGATGCGTTTGCGCGCCGAGTACACATGGATACCATCGAGCACACTGTCCGGACGGGCGAAATAGATATATTCAAAGACGCACATGCGCCGACCGACGGGCACAAAAGGCTTGCGGCTCTCGATACCCTCTTTGGAAATGACGATCAGTTCCCCCGGCTCAACGTCGCGGACAAACTCCGCCCCCATCAGGTCGAGGGCACAGGTCTCGGAGGCCAGCACAAAGCCCCCGGAATCAATCAGGCGCCCCAGCACCAGCGGACGAAAGCCCATGGGATCACGCACCCCGATCAGCCGGCTCTCCGTCAGACAAACCAGCGAGTAGGCACCGGAAACCTGCTGCAGCGCCGCTGCGAGCCGGGTCCCCGTATCGTCGCCCGGCACCCGCGCCAGCAGATGGACGATGACCTCGGTGTCCATATCCGTGTGGAATATGGCCCCTTCCCGCTCCAGCCGGGTGCGGAGCTCAGCCGCGTTGACCAGGTTACCATTATGACCGACAGCAAAGGCGCCATGGCGATAATTGATAAATACCGGCTGAGTATTCCGCAGTACGGAATCCCCTGCAGTGGAATAGCGCACATGGCCGATCGCCTGTTCACCGGGCAGCTTGCTGATCTGCTCCAGCCCGAAGACATCGGCCACTCGCCCCATACCGCGCTGCACATAAAGCTTGCCCTGATCGCCAGAAACAATACCCGCCGACTCCTGGCCCCGGTGTTGCAGGGCATAGAGGCCGAGATAGGTCAGGTTGGCGGCTTCCGGATGACCAAATACGCCAATGACCCCGCATTCATCATGAAAATGATCGTCATCCACGGCATGCTGCACCACATTGTCATTTTGCAATTTTTTGCGACTCCAAATAGGACACGGCAGGTGCCGTCAACAATTGCGACCAGTGTTTCACCGGCTCCTGTGCCAACCAGGAACTCTCCCACCAAGGAGACTGGGACAAGGCCGAGGACTGCACCAAGGTGACCACAATGGCAATCAACACCAGCCCCCGCAAGAAACCAAAGAAAGTCCCCAAAAAGCGGTCCGTCGCCCCGAAACCAATGCCATATAATAGCTTACGGACCAGGAAAGCGCACAGAGTACCAACGATCAGGCAAGCAAAAAAGAGGATAAAAGAAGCTAGCGGCACCTTCCAGCCTGCGGGGATCTGCGACGACAGCCGGGGCGCCAGCCAACTCCCGCCCCAGTTCCACGCCACGTAAAACCCGTCAATCCATGCCGCCAGGGAAAAAAACTCGCGCACCATCCCGCGAAAAAGCCCCCAGAGCGCGGACAACGCCACCAGACCCACGGTAGCGGCATCTACCCAGAACATCATGCCGGATCACTTTGCAGCCACGCCATGGGCAACTGCTTGACGAGATGAAAGGAGCCGAAACAGAGCAGAATATCCCCAGCCGCCAAGGTCATTCTTGCCCTCTCCAGGGCCTGCGCCATGCTGGCATCCGCGGATACCGCTGCCGCGCCCATGCTCTCAAGCCTATCGCAGAGTTGTGCCGCCGTCGCTGCACGCGGCGTATCGGTGATCTCCAGCACATGCCAGGCATCCACCCAGTGCAACAGCGACGCGAGTGTCCCGGCCATATCTTTGTCGGCAAGCATGCCGACGATGGCGTGGCAACGCGCGGCACCTTTTCGCGCTGCCAGCAATGCCGCCAATTGCCGAGCAGCCTGCGGATTGTGGGCGACATCCACCAGCAGATCAGGACTGTCCTTACCCCAGGGCTGGAGCCACTGGCAACGCCCCGGCAACTCCGGCGCCAGCGTCCAAGCGGAAATCGCCGTATCGGGCATCGGCAACTTCTCCCGCAACAGCGATACTGCCGCCACCGCCAGTGCCAGATTGGCCCATTGCGCCGGTCCTGCCCATGAGGGTGCAGGCACCTGTTTCTCTTGCCCGAATCCTGACCATTTCCCGGACGGAGGATCAATATGAAAGTCCCGCCCCAACTGCTGCAAGGGCACATCAGCGCGTACCGCCGCTTCCAATACCGAAGCGCAGGGGTCTTCCGCATCCCCATAGAGGGCAGGCACCCCACGACGGAAGATACCCGCCTTTTCCCTGCCGATGGATGCGCGATCGGACCCCAGCCAGTCCTGATGATCCAGGTCCACGGTGGTCACGACACTACAATCCGGCACGAACGCATTGACCGCATCCAGACGTCCCCCCAGGCCAACCTCCAGAATCGCCATATCGACCCCGGTGACCAACATCATCCGCACAGCAGCGAGGGTCGCAATCTCAAAATAAGTGAGCGGAATCTGGCGTGCGATGTCGGCCAGTTCCGTGAGTTGCTGGCACCAGAGGGACTCAGGTGCCAGCCGACCATCCAGCCGCAGACGTTCAGCAAACTGCCAGAGGTGCGGGCTGGTATAAGCGCCAACGCGATAGCCCGCCTGGCGATAGAAGGCCTCCAGATAAGCCACCGTGGAGCCCTTGCCATTGGTGCCCCCTACCAAAATCACCGGCATGGGCAAACGCGCGGGAATCTTCAGCGCCGCCAAAGCGGCCAGCATCCGCTCCAGACCCATAACGATTTGCTCGGGTGGCCCGGCAAGTTCAGCGACCCGATCACTGAGGGTATCTGGCAAAGACATCACCGACTACACCCGCCCCCATGCACAGCGCTTAATGCGCACTCTCGGCATGGGTCAGCATCCTCAGCATCTCGCTCACTACCGTGCGCATCTGGCGACGATCGACAATCTGGTCAATGGCACCGTGCTCCAGCAAATATTCTGAGCGCTGAAAACCCTCCGGCAGCTTTTCACGGATGGTCTGCTCGATCACCCGCGGTCCGGCGAAGCCGATCAGTGCCTTGGGCTCCGCAATCAGGATATCCCCCAAGGTGGCCAGACTGGCAGAAACACCGCCCATAGTCGGGTCGGTGAGCACCGAGATGAAAGGAATCCCCGCCTTGGCCAGTCGCTCCACGGCGGCGGAAGTCTTGGCCATCTGCATCAGGGAAAGGAGCCCTTCCTGCATCCGTGCCCCACCGCTGGCACTGAAGCAGACCAGTGGACAACGTTCCGTCAGCGCCGTCTCCGCCGCCTTGGCAAAGCGGGCGCCCACCACCGATCCCATACTCCCACCCATAAACTCAAAGGCAAAAGCGGCGACCACCACCGGGCGCTCTTTGAGGAGGCCGCGCATCACCACCAGGGCATCTTTCTCTCCGGACTTGGCCTGGGCTTCCTGCAGTCGCTCCTTATAGCGCTTCTGATCCTTGAAGCGCAGGGGGTCCACCGGGACGTATTCCTTCGCAATCTCCAGGCGGGGGCCCGCATCGAGGAAGAAATCCAGACGCTGCCGGGCACTGATCCGCTGATGGTGTCCGCAGTGGGGGCAGACGAAAAGGTTCTCCTCCAACTCCGTGCGGTAGAGCACCACCTGACAGGTGGGGCACTTGGACCACAGGCCCTCGGGTACGGTACGCTTATTTTCGGTTGCGCTGGGGGTCTCTATGGGCGCTTTTTTTATTTTGGGCGGCAGCACCCGATCGAACCAACTCATACGCCTCTCCTTTCCGTTGTTCGCATGGCCTGGGCCAGCGGCTCGATGAAGCGGGTGGCCGCCGCAATGGCTTCCTGATCCGTCGTACACTCCGCCAGTTGATCGACCAGTGCGCTGCCTACGACCACCGCGTCGGCGCCGACCGCCACCTGCGCTACCGTCGCCGCATCACGAATGCCAAAACCGATGGCCACGGGCAGGCCCAGCTGCTGACGCAGGTCCTGTACCCGTTGCAACACTTCAGCCCAGTCCGCCTGGGCGGCGCCAGTAATACCACGCAGAGAAACGTAATACACAAAACCGCTGCCCATACTGCGGACGATCGCCACGCGTTCCGGGTCGCTGGTCGGCGCCAGCAGGAAAATAGGATCAATACCGTGCTGCTGGAGAACGACGGCTTCGCCGCGCCCCTCCTCCGGGGTCAGATCCACCAGAATGACCCCGTCCACCCCCGCCGTCGCGGCAGCCTCAGCGAACGGGGTTATGCCCATGGCTTCTACCGGATTCAAATACCCCATAAGGATGATGGGTGTGTGGCTGTTGGCCTTGCGGAATTCGCGCACCCACTCCAGGACCATGCGCAGCTTCACCCCCCGCGCCAGCGCCCGCTCACTGGCGCACTGAATGCTGGGGCCATCGGCCATGGGGTCGGAAAAGGGCATCCCCAGTTCGATGGCATCGGCCCCGGCAGCGACCAGCGCGTGCATCAGGGGCACGGTCGCGGTCAGCGAGGGGTCACCCGCCGTCATAAAAGGAATGAGAGCGGCACGACCCGCATCCTGGAGTTGGACAAACAGTCCGGTCAGACGACTCATAGATGTATACCCTCGAGAGCGGCGACGGTATGAATATCCTTATCCCCTCGCCCGGACAGGCTAACGATAATGGTTTGATCAGAGCGCATGGTCGGCGCCAGACGGAAGGCATGGGCCAGTGCATGGGCGGTTTCCAGTGCCGGAATGATGCCCTCGGTGCGACACAGGCGATGGAAGGCGGCCAGCGCTTCTTCATCGGTGGCGGCCACATACTCTGCCCGCCCGGTATCCTTCAGATAGGCATGCTCAGGCCCCACCCCAGGATAATCCAGCCCCGCCGAGATGGAGTGCGTCGGCAGAATCTGGCCGTCTTCATCTTCCATCAGGTAGGTCCGGTTGCCATGCAGCACCCCTGGACGTCCGGTGGTCAGGGGGGCGGCATGTTGTCCGGTGCTGAGTCCCAGTCCACCCGCTTCGACACCGATCATCCGCACCGCCTTATCCTCAATAAAGGGATAAAACAGCCCGATGGCATTACTGCCCCCACCCACGCAGGCGATCAGGCAATCGGGGAGCCGTCCTGTCAGTTCGAGGCACTGCGCCCGCGCTTCGTCGCCAATGACCCGGTGAAAGTCCCGTACCATAGCCGGATAAGGATGTGGTCCCGCTACCGTCCCGATCACATAAAAAGTGTTCTCGACATTGGTCACCCAATCACGCAAAGCTTCATTGAGCGCATCTTTGAGGGTGCGGGTCCCGCTACGCACCGCCGCCACCTCTGCGCCCAGCAAACGCATGCGAAACACATTGCTGGACTGACGCTGGATATCCTCCTCGCCCATATACACCAGACATTCCATGCCATAGCGGGTCGCGACCGTCGCCGTGGCTACGCCATGCTGCCCTGCGCCCGTCTCGGCGATTACCCGTTTTTTGCCCATACGCCGGGCGAGCAAGGCCTGACCGACAGCATTATTGATTTTGTGCGCACCGGTGTGGTTGAGATCCTCCCGTTTGAGGTAAATTTGTGCCCCACCCAGTTCCTTGGAGACGCGCTCCGCATGATAGAGCGGGTTGGGACGACCGACGAACTGGCGCAACTCACTGTGCAGTTCAGCCCGAAACTCCGGATCCCGTTGCGCCTCCTGGTAGGCATGCTCCAGTTCCTCCAACGCCGGAATCAGAGTTTCTGCAACGAAACGCCCGCCGTAAGGACCGTAGTGTCCGGATGCATCCGGCAAAGCATAAACTCCCATTTTCTCTCCCTCAGGTACCGCGCACCCGCGCAACAAACTGCGCCATTTTGTCATGATCCTTGCGTCCGGGCGATATTTCCACCCCGCTGCTCACATCTACCGCATAAGGCCGGGCGATAGCGATAGCTTCGGCGACATTCCCGGCATTCAGCCCACCAGCCAAAATCAATGGCTTATCTAGATCCGGCAGTCGCCACCAGTCGAAACTCTGGCCCGATCCCCCCCAGACTCCCGGCGCTGCACAGTCCAGCAGCAGTCCTTGCGCGTCATGATAAGCATCCACCACCGGCCGCAGATCTTGCGCTGCAGTCACCCGCAACACCTTGATGTAGGGCCTGTCGAATTTGCGGCAGAAGGATGGCGACTCGTCGCCATGAAATTGCAGGACATCCAAAGGGCATTGCTGCAGAGTTGTGGCCACTTCAGCAGCATCTGCATTGACAAAAAGGCCAACGCGCGTGATAAAGGGCGGCAATGCCGTGAGTACCTCCTGGGTACGCACAGCATCCAAGGCCCGCGGACTTTTGCGGTAGAACACCAGTCCGATGGCATCCGCACCGGCGGCCGCCGCTGCGCGCGCGTCCTCTGCATTCGTGATACCGCATATCTTGATACGCACCATCGGCACATTCTAACACCGCGGCATGCAGAAAGCATGAGTGCAGCCATTCGGTCGCGCCCGTTACACCCCCATCAAGAAACCGGCATCCACCGCATCCACCGGCAGCCCGAACTCCGCAGGATAACGCGGCGCCACAAAATAGAGGCCGCCCGGTGGGGCCGTAACGCCAGCCTGGCAGCGATCGCGACTGGCCAGCACCTCCACTGCCCAGCCCACGGGTCGCTCGCCGCTGCCGATGGCAATCAGCACCCCCGCAAGATTACGCACCATGTGATGCAGGAAACCATTGGCCTCGGCATCAATGGCAATCAGTTCGCCCCGGCGAGTGACCTGAAGTTGGCACAAATTCCGTATGGGACTTTTAGCCTGACAGGCAGAGGCGCGAAAGGCGGAAAAGTCATGGGCACCCAGCAGGGTTTGCGCTGCTGCCTGCATGGCTTGCACATCCAGGGGGCTATATATCCAGGCGGTGTGATTCCGCCATAGTGCGGATTTTTCACGACGATTGAGAATTACATAACGATAACGCCGCGCCGTGGCGGAAAAACGGGCGTGGAAACGGTCCGGGACGATCCGGGCCCAACGTAACGCCACTCCTTTGGGCAGGAAGGTATTGGCGCCACGTACCCAGGCTGCGGGAGGACGCACGACCGGGCTGTCAAAATGCACCACCTGACACAGGGCATGCACCCCTGTATCGGTGCGCCCGGCAACGATGACAGTGACTGGACACTGGGCCACACGACTCAGTGCTGTTTCCAGAACACCTTGGACGCTTTCCTGATCCAACTGGCGTTGCCAGCCACAGAATCCATTACCATCGTATTCAAGTCCCAAGGCCCAGCGAGTGCCGGACCTTGGCACGGCTAATTCCATTTCCAAGCCCGGTTAACAGCTTTTCAGCAACTGCCTGGCTTCTTCCTGCTGAGCGCTGCTGCCTTCCCGAGTCACTTCTTCGAGCAGATCGCGTGCCGATTCGCTGTCACCCATTTCCACATAGGCCTTGGCCAGGTCGAGCTTGGTACCGACCGCATCCCAATCCGCAACGTCCATGCTGACAGATGGTTCCCCGGCAGCAGGAGATTCCGCGGCTGCGGAGGGAGAAGCAGGCAAGGCGGGCGTGGATGGCTCATCATGCCGGGTCAAGCCGAAGAGGGGCGCTGCAACTGGAGCTTCCAGCGCTGCGGGCGATTCTTCACGCGTCTCCTCCATCAGCCGGAACTGCTCATCAATGTCTTGCAGAAGCCGGGCCTTTTCCTCCGGCGGGAATGCGCTCTCTTCTTCCACTGTAGCGGGCTCCGCAGGAGCTTGGTCAAAGTGGAAATCCAGCATATCCAAGGGAGCAGGTGCCACAGACTTTTCCACAGGCTCAGGCAACGATACCTCAGTAACAGGCTCGGGAGTTGTCGCCGTCGCCGCCTCCTCGGAGGTAGCAAAGAGCGCATTGCCGGGAAAGAGCCTGGTCCCCTGTGCGGCCACTTCCTGCCACGCGGCATTATGCGGTCCGAAACGCCCCCGCATGCGCTCGGCGAGATCCAGATACTCCTCATGGCGATCCAGATTGGCATAAATATCGAGCAGCTTGACGTACAATTCCTTACGCCGTGGATTCTCTTCGAGAGCTTCATTGAGCACGGTGACTGCCTGTACTGCCTTACCGTAGGTCAGGTAAAGATCGGCTTGTTCAATCGGATCGATTTCGGCACCGGTGTATGCATCTTTGGCGCTTTCCGGGTGATCTGCAGATGGGGCAAGGCCTGGCAGAGCATCGGATACGGGCGCGCCGACTGCGGCAGATTGAAC
>JAKAFG010000137.1 GCA_021818125.1 Pseudomonadota bacterium
GGCCTATCTGGAGAGTTACGGCGATTACGGCCAGAATCTCTTTGATCGCTACATCCAGTATGCCGATTTCTGGCTACAGGATACGGAGTTCCGTGACCCCGATACCGGGCAGCTCATGGACCGCAGTCTGCTCAACGAAGAGCTGGAAAAGATCGAGAAACCGGCGGGCATCGCCAACCCCAAGGACTTCCGCAACGAGGTGGTGAACTTCGTGCTGCGGGTCAAGGCATCCAACGACGGCGTCAGCCCGGCCTGGACCAGTTATGAGAAACTGCGCGCGGTCATCGAGAAGAAGATGTTTGCCAATACGGAAGATCTACTGCCGGTAATTTCTTTCGGCAAGAAGAGTTCCTCCGACGATGAGCGCAAACATCAGGACTTCGTCGCGCGGATGACCTCCAAGGGCTACACCGAAAAGCAGGTACGCCTGCTGGTGGACTGGTATATGCGTTATCGCAAGCATCATTAGGGGCACCAGGCCGTCACGGAAAAGAGTAACGGCCCACACTCCCCTCCGCCACAATATCCTGCCCGCATTTGCGGGCATTTTAACAGCGGCCCACCATTGCCGCGGTGCGGCAGACATGCTGCACTATTTTGGTGCACCCTTCGTTCCAGACACCGCGTCGCGATCCATAATCCATACACTTTCCCATGGTTAGCCTTGCTTGCACATTTATTGCTTAGCTCCATTGAAGTAATCAACGGGGCAAGCTGCCTCATATCTGACAGGAAAGAAGGAGTGACAAGATGCAGAAGGGAGCGATACACAAAATTTCTGTGGGGGCGCCGTGGGTCGGCGCATTAGCCCTGTTGGCCAGCCCGCTGGCCCAGGCCGACACCACCCCGCCCTTTAACAGCGGCGATACGGCGTGGATGCTGAGTTCCACGGCTCTGGTGCTGCTCATGACCGTCCCCGGCCTGGCCCTTTTTTATGCGGGCATGGTGCGCAAGAAAAACGTCCTGGCCACGGCGGCACAGAGTTTCGCCATCACGGCCCTGATTTCCGTACTGTGGATGATCATGGGCTATTCACTGACCTTCACCTCGGGCAATGCCTTCATGGGTGGCCTGAGCCGCCTTTTCCTCAATGGCATGGGCCTGGATTCCGCCAATGCCCTCGCCCCCACCATCCCGGAATCGGTCTATATGACCTTCCAGATGACCTTCGCCATTATCACCCCGGCCCTGATTGTCGGTGCCTTTGCCGAGCGAATGAAGTTCTCTGCCCTGCTCTGGTTCACCGGCCTCTGGTCACTGCTGGTCTATGCGCCCATCGCGCACATGGTTTGGGGCCCCGGCGGCTGGCTGGCTGCGGATGGTGTCCTCGACTACGCGGGCGGCACGGTGGTGCATATCAATGCCGGTATTGCCGGTCTGGTCGCTGCACTGGTCATGGGCAAGCGGGTGGGTTACAAGCATGACGCCATGCACCCCAACAACCTGATGTATACCCTGATCGGCGCTTCCCTGCTTTGGGTCGGCTGGTTTGGCTTTAACGCCGGTTCGGCGGTGGCCGCCAGTGACCGGGCGGGCATGGCCATGGCCACCACCCAGATTGCCACTGCCGTGGCGGCCCTCTCCTGGATGTTTGCGGAATGGCTGGCGCGCGGCAAACCGACGGTGCTGGGCATGACCTCCGGTGCAGTAGCCGGTTTGGTCGCCATCACCCCTGCCTCAGGCTTCGTCGGCCCCATGGGCGCCTTGTGGATTGGTATAGCAGCAGGGGTCATCTGCTTCTGGGCATCGATCTATCTCAAGAATTGGATGGGCTATGATGACTCCCTGGATGCCTTCGGCGTCCATGCCGTCGGCGGTATCATCGGTGCGTTGCTGACCGGCGTCTTCGCGGTGCAGGCCATCGGTGGTACAGCCGGTGTGCTGGAGGGGAATACCGGACAACTGCTCATTCAGGCGACAGGTGTTGGTGTCACCATTGTCTATGATGCCATCGTCAGCTTTATCATCCTCAAGGCCATCGACTGGACCCTGGGCCTGCGCGTCAAAGAAGAGCAGGAACGGGAAGGTCTGGACGTCACCCAGCATGGGGAGCAGGTGTACGAGTAAGCGGTGACCTGTATCGGGCCTCCCACGGGGAGGTCCGCCCCAACATCAATAATCCGCAACCATCCGCCCCATTTTAGGTCATAATGTGAGTGAAACGTCGCCACTTGGGAGTCTGCCATGAGCACGATTATCGACCGGCGCAGTTCCGGAACTCGATCCACGGCCAATCAAGACCGTCTGCAAAGACGCGTCCGCGCCCGGCTCAAGGTCGCTGTCGAGAAAATGGCACGCTCCGGCTCCATTGAAGACTTGGCCAACGCCGATCAACCTATTTCCATTCCTACCCGCGATCTCCATGAACCGAGCTTTCGTCGTGATCTCAGCGATGCCTCCTGGGAGCGCGTATTACCCGGCAACAAGGAATATCAGCGCGGCGACGAAATCAGTAAACCCGAAGGGGGTGGCGGCTCCGGCAAAAGCCGCGAGGGCTCACCCGACGGTCTGGGTGATGACGAAGTTGCCATCGTCCTCTCTGCCGACGAATTTCTCGATCTGCTCTTCGACGGGTTGGCCTTACCCAACCTGCGCAAGACCGCTCAGGGAGATATCCAGGCAGATCAATGGCGGCGGGCGGGTTTCATCAAAGATGGCAGCCCCTCCCGCATGCACATCGGGCGCACCATGCGGGCCGCCCGTGCCCGCCGACTTGCTCTGCGTGCCGGCAAGCGCCGTGAATTGCAGGGCCTGCTGGGCGCCCGCGGCACACTGCAGGAAGAGATTCAGGACCGCGTGGCGCAGGGGCAGGATGTCTCCGTGGAGCAGGAGCGCCTCAGCGAACTGGATCGCCAGATTGCCGCCCTGGAACGCAAGATCAAAGCCATTCCCTTCATTGACGAGGCGGATTTGCGCTTCGCCCACATCGACCAGCAGCCCCACCCCATTACCAATGCGGTGATGTTCTGTGTAATGGATGTTTCCGGCAGCATGGGCGAGAAGGAAAAGGATCTGGCCAAACGCTTCTTCCTGCTGCTGTATCTGTTCGTGCATCGCCACTATCAGGCGGTGCAGATCGTCTTCATCAAACACCACAGTACCGCCTCGGAATGCAGCGAGCAGGCCTTTTTTGGTGCCCGCGAGGGAGGCGGCACGCTGGTCTCTCCGGCCGTCATCCTGACCGAAGAGATCATGCAGCAACGCTTCTCGCCAGATCGCTGGAACGTGTATCTGGCTCAGGTATCTGACGGCGACAATTATTTTGCCGATAATGCGGTGGTGGAAAAGCATCTCATGAATCTGCTGCCGCGCTTGCGCAACCTCTTCTATCTGGAGGTCAACCGTGACAGTGAGAGTGATCTGCTGCAACTGTACGAAGCCATTGCTCAGGATTTCCCGGAACTGATCACCGCCCGCGCCAGCGATCGCGAGGATATCTATCCGCTCTTCCGTACCCTCTTTGCCACTGAGGAGATGCCGAGCCATGTCTAAATTCCTCTTTACCGACAACGACTGGACCTTTGCGCGGATTGACGCCGTCACCGAAGCCATCGCGGCCATCGCTGCCGAAGAACTCCAGCTCGACACCTACCCCAATCAGTTGGAGATCATCAGCGCCGAGCAGATGCTCGATGCCTACGCCTCCATCGGCCTGCCGGTCTATTACGCCCACTGGTCCTTCGGCAAACAGCGCGCCATTGAGTCCGGGCAATACCGGCGCGGCGAGATGGGCCTGGCTTATGAACTGGTGATCAACAGCAACCCCTGTATCAGCTATCTCATGGAAGAAAATACCATGGCCATGCAGACCCTGGTCATCGCCCACGCCGCCTACGGGCATAATGCCTTCTTCAAAAACAACGTCTTCTTTCAGCAGTGGACCGATGCCGAGGGCATTCTCGACTACCTGGAATTCGCCCAGCGCTACATCGCCCATTGCGAGGAACGCTACGGCATCGACGCGGTGACCGACGTGCTGGACGCCGCCCACGCCATCAGTCGCAATGGCGTGGATCGCGCCCGCCGCCCGCGCCAGCTCTCGGCGCGCGAGGAAGAGCAGCGGCGCGAAGAACGCGAGCGTTATCTGCAGCAGCAGCTCTCGGAAATCTGGCGGACACTGCCCCCGCACAGCGCCGATCAACCCGCAGCATCTGCCAGCTTTCCACCCGACCCGCAAGAAAACCTGCTCTACTTCATCGAAAAAAACGCCCCGCACCTGGAAGGCTGGAAACGGGAAATCCTGCGCATCGTCCGCAAGATCGCCCAGTATCTCTATCCCCAGGGGCAGACCAAGATCATGAACGAGGGCTTCGCCTGCTTCGTGCATTACCATATCCTGCACAGCCTGCATGCCAAGGGGCTGGTGACTGACGGCACCCTGCTGGAGTTTTACGCCAGCCACACCGCCGTCACCTTCCAGCCCGATTTTGATGATCCGCGCTACGGCGGCATCAACCCTTATGCCCTGGGTTTTGCCATGTTCCAGGACATCAAACGGATTTGTCAGGCGCCCACGGAAGAGGACAGCCGCTGGTTTGCCTTTGCCGGGGACCCCGACTGGCGCAAGCAAATCCACTTCGCCATGCGCGAATTCCGCGATGAGAGCTTTGTCCTGCAATATCTCTCACCCAAGGTCATGCGCGACCTGCATCTCTTTGCCTTGAGCAACGATCCCAGCGCCGCGGCGTATCGGGTGAGTGCCATCCATGATGACTCCGGCTACCAGTATTTGCGCCAGGCTTTAGCCCAACAAATCGCCGAAAGTACCCGCCCGCCGGACATTCAGATCGTGTCCGTGGATCGCTGGGGAAATCGCCATCTGCGTTTGCGGCAGATAGATACCCAGCCCCTCGCCCAGGATGAGGCCCAGAAAACCCTCAGCTTTGTTCATAGTCTCTGGGGATATGATGTTCATCTGGATATGGAAGACCTTTCCCTGAGCGAGCCATTCACATCCTGAGGGTTGGATGCTCTGCAATTCCCAATATGCCGCACCATAGTAGTGCACAACGCATCACTATAGTGCAATTTCCCGCTCAGGGCCTTGATTGTTTTGTTAAACGCATTGATTTTTAAGTTGTTGTAAGTTGGCATCAAGTTTGCTAGGAGCTTCCTGCAATTTCATATAATAGGGAGAGGCAAACATGAAGATTTCGAAAAACGGTTGTCGTTATAAAATCATCTCGCTGGCAATGCTCGCGGCGCTCCCCATGATGATTGAGACCGGCCACGCATCGCCACTGGCACTGCCCAGCCCGCTGACCTTTGAGGCGGGTCCACTGGGTAAACTCAACGTGCAAGGTGTGGCGAGCGGCTATGGCGTCTGGCAGGACAACAAATTCGCCGGATCAGGTAACCCAGGAAACAAATACGCCTCGGCAGATATCAGCAACGGCATGGTCATCATCCAGAAGAACACCGGGCTTGTGCAATTTTATCTGCAGGCAGGGGCGTATAACGTCATGAGCCTCGGGTCCAATTTTGTCTCCACCGGCACCTTCACCCAGAACACCTTCGGTGCCCTGCCCGTCGGCTATGTCGAGATCGCGCCGACCGACAACTTCAATATCCAGATTGGCAAGCTCTTTACCCTGCTCGGTGCCGAATACACCTATAGCTACCAGAACTGGAACATTGAGCGTGGCTTGCTTTGGGGCCA
>JAKAFG010000138.1 GCA_021818125.1 Pseudomonadota bacterium
AGGAGATTCCGCCCTTTCTACATCCTCTGCGTCCCACCCTCTACAAGAAGACGTTCTCCAAATCCCTCCGAATGACCGTGGGATAAAACGCCGTCCTCCTACTCAAATAACGAAAGACGTAACACATGGCGCTGCCTTAGAGCGGGCGCATGGTATCGTGCGTCGCGCAGACGCTGCGGAAAAGGCATTGGCAGAATTACGCATCTCCCTGGATCAGGCCAAGACGGCGTTTGTGAAGGCAGACCGGGAGTTTGAGTCAGCGCGGCATCAAAAGGTGTCCCTCGAAAAATCTCTGGAACAGATCAAAGAGGACGCCCTATCGCTCTCTACCCAACAGGAGCAATACCTGGCGGTTTTGTCCGGAAATCTGGCGACTTATAGTGTCGCCCCTGTTTCTCTGGGTGCCCTGGATCAGATTCAGGCAGATTTAAGCGAACGGCGCGCCCAATGGCTACGCCGCCAAGAAGAAAAAGGTGACCTCGTTGTGAAACGCGCCGCACTGGAGGCGCAGATACGCCATCAGAGCGAGGATATGTTGAAGTTGGATGGGGAGACCCAAAAGCAACAGAAACAGCTCAAAATGCTACAAGTGGAACAGCAGGCATGGAAAGATCAGCGTCGTGTGCTTTTTGGTGATAAAAATCCCGCAGACGAGGAAAAGCATCTTTCCGATGCAATCGTGTCTGCCGAGAACACACTCGAAAATGTGCGGCAGCGGATGTATACGGCGCAACAGAAACTGGCCTTACTCCAGGAGAGCGTGGCAAACCTCGTGGTAGGCATCGAAGAAAGAAAACCCCGATTAGAGGCTGCTGAAGCCACTTTTGCGAGTCGCTTGCTGAAGGCGGAGTTCGCCAGCGAGGTGCAATTCTTATCGACCCGTCTGCCTGAGGATGAGCGTAAAAAACTGGCGAATGCCGCGTTCCAACTGAAGGACGAAGCGTCGGTGCTCAATGCCATGGAGCAAGGAAAAAATACCCTGCTGGCGACAGAGCGGCAAAAGCAGATTACCGATGCGCCAAAAGATACAGTCAGTCAGATATTGAGCGATCTCATGGTGAATCACCGGAATATGCAGCAAGAGATTGGCGGTCTTTCTCAAAGACTCAAGGATAACGCCGCACTGAAAGAGCAGCAGCAAGGGAGGGGCGAGGCCATCGCGGCGCAGAAGCGTGAGTGCGGACGTTGGGATCTGCTCCACGATCTCATCGGTTCCAGCGATGGCAAGAAATACCGCAATTTTGCCCAAGGGCTGACTTTTGAACTGATGGTCAGCCACGCTAACCGGCAACTGCAAAAAATGACCGACCGCTACCTGCTGATCCGCGATGGCAGGCAACCTCTGGAACTCAATGTGATCGATAACTATCAGGCCGGGGAGGTGCGTTCCACTAAAAACCTCTCGGGTGGAGAGAGCTTCATCGTCAGCCTGGCGCTGGCACTGGGCCTCTCGCACATGGCCAGTAAAAATGTGCGGGTGGATTCCCTGTTTCTGGATGAAGGTTTCGGCACCCTGGATGAGGAAGCCTTGGATATGGCCCTGGAAACTCTTGCGGGTCTCCAGCAGGAAGGCAAGCTCATTGGGGTGATTTCCCATGTGGCTGCTCTCAAAGAGCGTATTGGCACTCAGATTCAAGTGATACCGAGAACGGGGGGGAGAAGTACCATATTCGGGCCTGGTTGCATATTTTAGGCCAAAATACACTGGGTGTTATGATTGTTGCGGCACAGAACGGCGCCACGCCATAATCGCGTCATCCAGCCAACAAACCAGCCGATTTCAAAGGACGTGTCATTCCACTTTCCCGTCTCGGCGTTCCAGGCGTAGCGGAAAAGCCTTGAGGGCTCTTGCGCACCGTTAGGACACCTTTAGGTCATCCCCACCCTGCCCCATGCCTTCTCCATGACCTTCCATAGCGGGCCGTGTACCGCCAGGACACGGCCCGTATACTTTTTCTTTCTGCGCAGACCGAGGGTCCAGGCCACCAGACATTAACCCGGTCGCTGCCCTTACTGAATCCGCCAAAATACCCACAATTATGCCCCTTCCCTGCGGTGGCCATAGTAAACCTGCGCCACGTAGCGCCCCCGTCCATCGCCATGGCCGAGATCCTGGGCAACCAAGGCGAGGGTTTCCCGCAGGCGGTAGCCGCGCGCCCGGTAGAATGCCATGGCCTGGTCCGCCCAGGCATAACGCAGTCCATGGGAGGCACGCGCTCCCCTGAGTCCGGCTTTGCGCAAGATGCGGTGGTACCGGTCATAGGCCGACTTCAGAGTGCCGCTTTTGCCATTGATCAGGTAGGTGGTGTTGTTTTGGGTCAGTACCTGTTGTGCGTGGCGTATGGACTCCAGGGCACCTTCCTGGTCGATCACACTCTGTTTGCGGGGCCGGCCACCCTTGGTGCCTTCGATGACGTGGATGGCGCCGTCTTTCAGAGCCTCTTGCTCCCACCGGGTGAGGGTATCCGCTCTTGGGCGTAACGCCTCCAGTGCCCGGAGTCCGAGTTTCCTTTGCAGGGTCATCACGGCGGCCACACCGCCGGTAGGGTCCAGTTGCAGCACCTGCGCCCATGCCTCCTGGTAATGAGCGTCATCAATGGCTTCATGGGTCCCATCCCGTGATGCGCCCGACAGGCCGAGCGCGGCATTGCTCAATTCCCGATGCTCGGCAAAGGGGCCCCGCCCGGCAGCAGTCAGCACCGTTCGGAGCGCCGCCATGGTATTTTGCAGGGTTCTTTGCCCCAGCCCCCTCTCGCGCAGATGGTCGATATAGTTTTTGATCAGCCGCACCTTGATATCCCCAACATGGCGGGTCTGGATATTCCGCTCGCGCAAGCATCGGCAAAACTCTTTTACGACGCGTTCCCGGTGCTCACGGGTGCGCATGGCACCGCCGGCGTCCCGTGCAATGCGTAGCATTTCGTCTTGTAACGACATGACTCCTCCCAACATCAAAAGGCTAACGACGATTACGGCGGGCGAGCAGTAGGCTGATATGTCCATTTCTTGCGTATTTGGGACCTTTGCTACCCGCACCTTGCGGTGCGGTCAGCCTGAATCATCACGCCCGCCGGATTGATCCGGTGAGTTTCGGAGGGTGACGTGAAAGGCCTTGGCCTGCACGCCGCTTGCGCGGTACACCCTTACCCCCTCAGGGGGTACTCGTCAGTGATGATTCGTATGGTAGCTATGCGTCCTTCAGGCCCTTGGCCTTTCAATATGAAATCCTTATCGCGCCGGTCACCCGGCGTGGGTTGAATGTGCATTCCTTACCGTGGAATGCGGTGACATTTTGCGCCCGCTCTGAGCGGGCCTTATCGGGCGGGGGTTTCACCCGCCCTTTGTGTCGGCGTCACTTTGCGTGTGCACGCGAATGAATCACCGACCGCTTCTTCAGTTGCGCATTCAGGCATCGCTGCCATGGATCACTGTGAGGCAAGCATGCTTGCCGATATATGCCGATAACGGCTCTGGATTTGCAGGGTGTAACGCCCCCTGTGGTCGGCACATGTGTGCGGGAAATCTTTCGCCCTGGTGGTTGGCCCATGCAGCTTTATCTCACCTGAGCCGCTCGCGCGGCATGCTGTCCCTTGCTGATAACAGCATAACGTCGCCAAGGAGCCAGCAGTGGCGCATCATCGCCGCTTTTTCGCATGTTTTGCTCCGGGATCAATTTGATCCCGGGACGCGATTCAGCGCCGACCGGGCGGATATTGGGCTCACGGTTCCTGTCTGCCGATCACGATCGGCGACTCCGTCGCCACACTCCAGGATTGCTTCCACATCCTCACGGCGCAGGTAGTATCTCCGGCCGAGCCAGACGCGTCGTGCGGCGAGCCACTTCGCCCACCCCGCCCGGCTACGACACATGGCGTCCCGGAAGGCTGCCGGGGTCTTTCTTAAGAGGGCGGCGGCCTCCTCAGACGTGAGTAATTTCTGTTCCTGCTGCATTTCAGCCTCCAAATGTGGTCACTGCATGGGAACTATCGTAGCGCGGCTAGGCGTCGATAAAATCGCCAAGAACGCCAAATTTTGGCGTCTAATAACTGAGTTAAAAAACGGGGGATGGTATCTGACGGTGCACGGCTGGCGTATGGGTGAGGATTATGTTTCGCCGAAAAATCTCGGGTTACGGAAAGCGGCTGATAGATTGGATTTGTGCCATGTGGCACGTCCACTCAGGAGTCAGCAATGGAAGTCCAAAGCAACTTTGTCATAACGGCACCGTCAACGGTGCAAAGTCAGGTAGGTGACGGCTGGGGATATTGCCGGAACGAGGAGGGATTCCTCTTTTTTGGCTACCTGTTCCTGCCGGATGACGTCATCCAGTGTGTCGCCCTTACCGAATCCGGAGAGTTCTGGGAATCGCGAATCTGCGTGCGGCAGCGTCTTGAAGAACGGCTCCGGGAGGAAGTCTTCTGGGGTGCCGCGCTCGGTGAAACCGCAGCGAACCAGGATCCCTATGCGGCACTGCTGGAACTGGTGAGCACCTCCCCTTTTTTCTGGAGCTTGCCGGTGGCAGTCGTCAATCCAGACTACTGTCTGTCTGGGGGCAACGCGAATTCTTTTCTGGGCCGTTTTCAGGCGGAGGGAGCCGATCCACGGGCGATCGAACAGCTTTCTGAGGCATGGAATGCGTCGCTGGACCCGGAAATCATGGCCTTCCTGGAAGCTCTGGAAACCCTGGAGGAGATGCCGCCAACCGTGGGGCTCTACGGTTTTCTCCGTGGTGTCACAGGCGAGGAACGCGCGCGACGTGTGGAACTGGTGCGGCGTACACCAGCGCATTTCCTCCCTGGTTTTTTTCAAAGCGAACCCGATACCTGCCACCGGAATCCCTGGGGCAATCCTTTGCATTTAGGCCTTTTGATGGCGCTGGCCCTGAGACACGGTGCGACCGTTGAGCAAGCCCTGGCCACCGCTCTGGGGGTTCCCGTTTGGGCACTGAGCCCGGACTGAGGTATCGTATAGCCTGAGGGATCATAGGGGCACGCGTTCTTAACTGAGAGCCCCCCCCAGCGCCCGAAAGGCCGGGGCAGCAACTCGGAACAAGAAATCAGCCCACCCCGCCCCGCCCCGCAAGAAGCTTAAAGAAGAACAACATCGGGAATAATCGGGCGTTTTTGATCTGCACGGGCAACCGTCAACCCATTATCATCTCCGTCTGGTTCATAGATTCAGGAAGATAACGACCGCTGACAACAGATGCCGGGATCAAATTGATCCCGGCAAACGTGCGTTGGAGGCAGATTTTCAGGCGGCGTCCGCTCATTGCTTGGAGTCAGCGCCTTCGCACGAATAAACAGGATAGCGGTTCGTTAAGGGCCATTATTGAGGACGCACTATCATGGCAGCATCACTGAAAAATAACCGAGCAAAACACGCTTCTGCCGTATCAGAAAATGAGACGATTCTGTCACATATTCTGATACGCCTCTTGGCCGATCTCGATGCGGCTGGGATTCTGGTTGCGTTGCCGCGTCAGTCACGATATCTGTTAATAAGGCACGGCAGTATGGCCTTGCCCAGACTCATTGCGGCAATGACGGAACAAGGATACTACCTGACCCCGAATCCAGTGCTGTGCGTGGAACGACTAGGTGGAATTCGCCCTGCCGCCGGAAAAACGGGATTGTCGGTGAACACCATCCAG
>JAKAFG010000004.1 GCA_021818125.1 Pseudomonadota bacterium
GCCAACCATCACATCGGCATTGGCTTCTTCCCGGGCCACCTTGATCTTGCGATTCATGGTAAAGCTGCGGGTGAATTCGCGCTCGGAGATGATGTGGCGGAAACCGAAGCCACAGCAGTCGTACCAGGTGGAGTAGTCGATGACCTGAGCGCCCAGGGCCTGCGCGACGGAGGTGCCGACTGCGGTACGATTGCCGCCGAGCACCGTGTTGTCATAAACGGCGTCTTCAGCGACCATCTTGTAATAGTGACAAGCGGCATGATTAGTGACGCGGATATTGCTCATGTCGATGGTCTGCAATTCGCTGGCAATGCGGTTACGCATAACGTGCAGCCATTCGCTGTAATGGACGACCTCTTCGGGGATGACGATCTTGCCGTCGACCAGGCGACCGAGCTTGCCCAGGATCTTCTTGACCTTTTCGCGTAGTTCCGCGGATTCGATCAGGTACTTGCGGATTTCCTTGTAGTTGCCGAAGGAGGTGCCGCAGTGGACCAGAGGATAGAAGTGACCATTCTCGAAGCCGTGCTGCTTGCCGGAGACGTACGCCTGATGGAAGTTGCGCAGGAAGACGGCGGCGAGGGATTCGACGTTGCCGATGCCGGAGCCGTGGTAGTTCCAGGCAGTGCAGGAGGTCTGGTCGGTCTCATCCAGATAATCGACGCCCAAGTGATTCATGAACCACATAAGACTGGTAGGGTAGCCGGGGATGTTGCCGCACTGGCCACAGCTCTTGTGGTGCCAGAGATTATTGGTGGGAATACGCTTTTTCCAGCCGAATAGGGTATCCACTTCGATAGCTTTGTGCTCGTCGGTGATGCGGTGGACGATGATCTCGCCTTCTTTCTCCAGTTCCCACATGTGATCACGGATGTCGTCCATCCGCTCGCCCAGGTCCATCGTGCGCCGGTCAACGTGGCTGCGCACCCAGGCCGTGGCCGCTTCGGCTTCATTCACCGAAAGATTCGTGTCCTGAAAAAAGGCACCGTGACCCGCTACGCCTTGCTGCGTGCTGTTGTCGCTCATGATTGACTCCTCAGTCCTTATCGCCCTGGCTCTCAAGCCAGTCTTCGTAATCTTCGCGCTTCTCGTCAATGAAGTCCTCAATCACGTCGAAGAGATTTTCGTCCATCGTTTCCAATGACTTAAGAACACCCGTCATTTCCCAGATGGTGTACATCTCTACAGAGGTCTTCAGTGACACTTCCCACGCCGTTTCCACAGTCTGCAAGGTGCGTACCGGAATGGCTTTACGCAGGATCCGCAGATCGCCTTCTACCTTCTGGATATTGGGACCCCAGTCGGGAAAGTGATCGGGCTGAATCATATCCGGAGAAAGCTGGTTGCCGGTGGTGATCAGCTTGAGCATGACGCGACCGAAGGGTCGCAGCACATCTTTCGCCGACTGCATGCCATGACGAATAGACACTTCGCGCAGAATCATGACCAAACCACCGGGGGAATTCTTGAAAGGACAACGTGCCGCGCAAGTCATGCACTGCGCACAGGCCCAGATTTTTTCCTGCATCGCATCATAGATCTGCTCGACATTTTCAGTCCACAGCAACTGGACAATCTCGCGCGGGCTATAATCGTAGAACTGCGCAGACGGGCAGGTAGCCGTACAAATGCCACAATTCAAACATCCATTAAGTTCGTGATCATAACGAAAATCCGCGCGGACTTCGTCAAACATCTCTTTCATCTCAGCGTAAGTCGCCATTTACTCGCTCCTCGCTAGCAATTAACACGTCGCACTTGTTGACCCGCAGTGCAGATCGGTAGTTCACATAAAGAGCGTAATATCGGACTCTCCGGCAAACTCAAAGAACGAGGCGGCGCCACCAAGTTCGATGCCGTCAATGAAATCAGCCGTATCAAACTCGAAAAGATCAACGGTCATCTGACAGGCAATCATCCGTACTTCTGCTTCAACACAAAGTTCACGCAGTTCTTCCAGACTGGCCACACCTTTTGCCTTCATTTTGCTTTTCATCATGGAAGTGGCCATTCCTTCCATACCCGGGAGCACCATCATCAGCGTCGGCATCGGTATCGGCATCGGCATCGCGGGATTCCCGAGCGGGCTCACGCGCAGATGGCTCAAATCCTTCTTCAACAACTGCAGGCCGTAGAAGGTAAAAAATATCTCAACCCCATAGCCGAGCGCCGCTGCGGTAGATGCCAGAATGAAAGGCGGATAACCCCAGTCCAGAGTGCCCTTCGTGGCAATAATTGCTAATTTTTTCTCGTCCATTGTTTTGTGCTCCCGGTCGGGCTTCTTTTCCCAACCTTATTAAATTAGGCCTTCTGGATGAAGAAGATGAACTCGCCAGCGGCTTCCGCATGCTCCAGCAGGGGATTCTTGGTCTGCTTGGAAAACGCTTCGAAGTCCTTTACGGCGCCCGGATCGGTAGCAACGATCTTCAAGACCTGCCCAGAGGTCAGTTCACCAAGCATCTTCTTGGTGCGGAGAATCGGCAACGGACAATTCAGTCCGCGGGCGTCGAGTACCTTGTCTTCTTGTACCATGGGTTAACCTCCTCGGTTATGATGTCTGAAAAACTACTTGCTGGACTCTATCAGGAAAAGCATGAACAGCAAGGCAAATATTTTGATTTGATGATTAAGCCCCCCTATTTTAGGATATCCTTATTAACCTGGCAACTGCGCAATGGGAAAGCCCCGATTGGCCCAGGCAGATATTCCTCCACGTAAATTAAGCACTTGGCCGAAACCCTGTGCCGCCGCGAAAGCCGCTGCCTGTGCCGAACGCCCACCGCTCAGGCAGTAAAAAACGATCGGTTGCGATTTATCCATCTGCTGTAGTGACATAGGCAGCAAGTGCAAGGGCAGGTGCTTGGCCCCATCAATGACGCCCCGTGCGACTTCGCCGGGCGAGCGCACATCAATCAAGGTGAACGCATCCCCTTGTTCCGTTAAGGCTTTGAGCTGATCTGCGGTGATTTCTTGAAAACCGTACATGCGTCACTCGTTTACATGAAAGAAAAGTTAATTGAGCAGTCTACACGATGCTCCGCACGTAGCACCAGATACCGGAAACATCAAACACCCCAAAGGCTAACCCCCGAGTTGCATCATGAACACTGTCGCAGAACGGCTTGGGTCATTTACAAACTGGTGCCGCTCCGGTTTATCGCGCCAGATGCCCTGGGTAATGGCCTCAGCGATCTGCCCGTCACTATTCGACCCCCGTATGAGGGGTAAAAGCGCCAATCCGCTATCCTGACCCAGACAATACACCAGACGCCCCGTCGCCGTGAGGCGTACCCGATTACAGGTTGCACAAAAATCATTGCTGATGGGGGTAATAAAGCCCACTTGGGAGCGCACTGCCGGAAGCTGATAGAGGTGTGCCGGGCCATTATCTACGGGCCTCGTCACGGGTTGCAGCGGACCAAATTGCCGCTCTATGACTTGCTGTGCTTCCGCGGCGCTCAAAAATTGCACCTCTTGGGCGGCCGCCCCGGCCTCGCCCAGGGGCATGGTCTCAATAAAGCGTATGTCGATGCCGCGCTGCATCGCATACTCCACCAGCGCAGGCAGACCATTTCCGTTGTTCTGGCGAAGCAGCACGACGTTGAGCTTAATCCGTGGAATTTCCGCGAGAATAGCTGCTTCGATACCTTCCAGCACACGACGCAGATCACCACCTCTGGTCACCCGTGCGAAAACCTCGGGATCAAGACTGTCGAGGCTAATATTCAGGTTATTGACACCCATCTGCCGCAGGGCCGCGGCGCGGCGTCCTAGCAGTAATCCGTTGGTGCTGATACTGATCTTACCCACACCATGACGACGTGCGGAACCGACGAGGGAAAGGATCTTCGGATGAATGAGTGGTTCGCCGCCCGTAAAACGTATATGGCGAACGCCGAGCCCACTGAAAATGCGAATCAGGCGATCATATTCTTCTGCCTGAAGATGGTCTTCCCGCGCGTAGAAGGGGGTCCCTTCCTCTGGAGAGCAGTAGCTACAACGAAAGTTGCAGTGCTCAGTCACCGAAATACGCAGATAGGTGACATGCCGACCAAACTGATCCGCCAATGCGGTTTCTCGTATCGGTTCTGCAAATAGCCCCTGCGACATGCCTGCTACTCCCTTGGGAACTTTACCTTAAAAGACCCATACTAGACCCCTTTTGAAACCGCGTTCAACACTGCTGACGGCCATGATAGAGATTAACCACATGCTGTACCGATCCCGAAGATAACCGATCCAGGCGGAACTGGAAGCATTAGTGTGAAAGTCGCTATCGTTGCGCACGACAATCACACTATGATTCCCGCCAGGGGTGGTATTACCCCAACCAGAGAATCATCCATAGCCAGAGGCGTTTGGGAAAGGTCATATCCACTTCCTGAGTCGCGCGTGCTTTAATAGTCTTACGCAAAAGGAGTGCCAGATTCATGTCAGGTCCCAATACCCTCAATCATTTTAATATGCTAGGTGAAGCCCACATGGTCGATGTCGGTGAGAAGGTAGTGACGACTCGCGTTGCGCTGGCGGCAGGTGAAATCATTATGGCGGATTCTACACTGGAACGCATTGAGTCTGGACGAATGGGGAAAGGTGATGTTCTGGGTGTGGCACGTATCGCAGCCATTCAGGCCACCAAAAGAACATGGGAGCTGATCCCTTTGGCACATCCCTTGCTCCTCACGGGCGTCGAGGTCGAATTGACTCCTGCTCATGATCCTGCGCGGATTGTTTGTCGTGCCGAGGTGCACTGCGTCGGCCAGACGGGTGTCGAGATGGAAGCGCTCACGGCGGTTTCCGTGGGTTTGCTCACTATTTACGACATGTGCAAAGCCATAGATCGCGGGATGCTGCTACAAAATACCCGTCTCTTGCGGAAAGACGGCGGCAAGACGGGCCTCTGGGAGAGAGACTAGGCATCCTGTCCGCCTTCCGCCTGATACCTACTTACCGCGATGTGGTGAAGAACTGTAACGCACCATCACATCCCGATCCTTCCAGTTCACCTCTTTCAGAATCTCATCGGGGATCATGTAACGATCCTGCGGTGCCACGTCCTGAAACTTCACCACGCGCAGCACGTCGCTGAAGGCAAGTTTGCGCAGCAGGCCGTCTTTGTCCGTAGCACGGACGATCATGGCGTCCTTGAGGAGGGCATAGACGTAGAAATTGCCGGGTCGCAGCTTACCTTCCTTATCCTTCCAGGTAACGGTAATGCGCGAATGTTCTTTGAAATCATTGCGAATCATAAGTGAATCTCCTTGGATTAAGCACCATTAAACTAATCACCGTGCCGGGCACAAAGCAAATAAGGGCTACTTATTACAAAACAAAAAATGCTGACTCGCCTTATCAGGCCTATTCCGCCAACACCTCGGGGACAACGGAACGTCCCCAATTTGGGGCATGCAGACGCGAGGTACAAGATGGCTACCGTCATGGAATTTAGGGATAGATCTTGCGCTGCGGATGGGGGCGGCTGGTATTCGGCCCTGGCGCCATACCCGCCAAACCCAGCGCACGCACCAATCGCTGCATCTTCAAAAGGGATGTTGTAGCCATTCATCCACAGGTTTCATGGCTTTGGTCTCGGCCATTCCTCATGCTAGACTGCTCTTTGCGCACGGCTTGTTGGGGATGCAGTAAGTTTCTGCCCCTTCAAAGTGGTTTCCTCCATTTTCAGCAAGGCTTTTAACTTGATGATATTTAAACGCATTCTTGGAATTTTCTCCACCGACCTCGCCGTAGATCTGGGCACCGCCAACACCCTGATTTACGTGCGCGGCAAGGGTATTGTGCTGTCTGAACCGTCCGTGGTGGCCATCCACACCGGGCGGCATGGGGCTACCAGCCGACGGATGCATGTCGGGGAGGAAGCCAAACGTATGCTGGGCCGCACACCGGCCAACATTACGGCTATCCGACCATTGAAAGACGGCGTGATTGCCGATTTCCAGATTACCGAGGCCATGCTCAAGCACTTCATCAGACGCGTGCACCATCAACGCTTCCTGAGCCCAAGCCCGCGGATTATCGTCTGTGTACCCTATGGGGCAACGCAAGTGGAGCGGCGTGCGATCCGCGAGTCGGCGATGAGTGCGGGCGCACGCGAAGTACACCTGATTGAAGAGCCGATGGCGGCCGCCATCGGGGCCGGGATGCCCGTTGCGGAGCCTACCGGCTCCATGGTGGTGGATATTGGCGGTGGCACCACCGAAGTCGGCGTCATCGCGCTGGGCGGGGTGGTCTACTCCCAGAGCGTACGTGTCGGTGGTGACAAAATGGATGAAGCTATCGTCAACTACATTCGTCGCAACTACGGCATGCTGATTGGTGAGACTACCGCCGAAGAGATCAAGAAGAAGGTGGGCTGCGCCTATCCCGGTCAGGAAGTGCTCAGCATGGAAGTACGCGGGCGCAATCTCGCCGAAGGCGTTCCACGGACTTTTACGATTACCAGCAATGAAATTCTTGAAGCCCTTCAGGAGCCGTTAGGTGCCATTGTCGGCGCCATCAAACTGGCCCTGGAGCAGACACCTCCCGAACTCGCTGGCGATATCGCCGAACGAGGCATGGTATTGACCGGCGGTGGCGCCCTCCTCCGCGATCTGGATCGCCTGATCATGGAGGAAACGGCACTACCGGTCATCGTTGCGGAGGATCCGTTAACCTGCGTGGCGCGGGGCAGCGGTCGGGCGCTCGAAGAACTGGAGTTGCTGGGTGAGGTATTTGCCGACGATTAAGCTTAACAGCTTCTCCTGAGCTACCATGCCTGCATTGTTTTTCCCCCGCCGCTACCCGCCGCTCCTTCGCGTAGCGGTACTGGTTTTATTGACCGTATTTGTTTCGGTGTTCAGCGAAAAACATCCCCGTATAAAAAGCGCTTCTTTGACCGTGGCCTATCCGGTGCAGTGGATCAGCATGCAGGGAACCAGCTTCTGGCAGCAGGCTGACAACTACCTGCAAAGCCGTGCCGCGCTAGAGTCTGAAAATGCCCGACTACGCGCTGAACTCGTCCGTGCCCGACCTGAACTATTAGAAGCAGATATCCTGCGTAACGAAAACCGTCAGCTTCTTGCGTTACTCGACAGCATCCCCCAGCCGCCCGGGAAAGTGGCCGTCGCGCAGGTTATCGCGCAGAACTTTTCACCCGGGAGCCAGTTGTTAATCGTCAACATGGGCGCGCGCGCGGGAATATTTGTCGGACAGCCGGTTCTTGCCGCAGGGGGAGTGGCTGGTCAGGTAGTCAGTGTTTCGCCTATGAGCAGTCAGGTGGCTCTGCTTTCTGACCTGGACAGCAGCATTCCCGTACAGCCCGCAGATTCTGACACGCCCTTGCTGGTAGACGGCAAGGGGGATATTAATAACCTTGCAGTACCCTTTCAACCGCGCAACACCTCCCTGAAGGTCGGCGATAGACTTGTCACCTCTGGCTTAGGTGGGCGCTACCCGCCGGGACTGAATGTCGGCGCGATTTCTGCCATCATCCGTAATGGTGACCAATCCTTTGCACAGATTGTGGTACGACCGGCTGTTCGTTTGGGACAACTGAGCACGGTGCTTATGCTCTGGGATAGCCCATCCCCGCGGCCAGCGGCAACGCCATGATCGCCATCGCGCTCATTCTCGGCTTTTTTTTCGCACTTACAGCAGAAATCATTCCCTGCGGCCCGCTTTATGCCTTACTCCATCCTGATTTTGTCGCTCTGCTGCTGCTCTATTGGGCGATCAGCAGCAGCTCTGAACTAAGCTTCACCATCGTCTGGCTGATCGGTCTGCTTCAGGATATGGTACTCGGGGGTGTGCTGGGAACTCAGGCCATCGCCGGGGTTGTGATGATTTATCTGCTCTATACCGGCATTGCCAGGGTCCGCAGCCTGGCGTCCTGGGAACAACTCTTCTTCATATTCCTGTTACTGCTGACCCACCGTTTGCTGGTCTGGTTGTGGCAAGCCTGGGCAGGCACCGTCACCTGGCATTTTTCGCTGCTTTTAGGACCTGTAATCGGCGCCCTGCTGTGGCCGCTTTTCACGCTGACGCTTGATTATCTGCGTCACGCGTTGCGCCTGAAACATATATGAACGCATTACAGCTCGCCCAGGAACATCGGCAGTTCACCCTTCGGCTGCTCGTCGTGTCGGGACTGATCACCCTGCTTACGGCCATACTGGCTATACAGGTATTCAGGCTGCAGGTCCTGGATCACGACCACTACGCCACCCAATCCACCCATAACACTATTGCATTGCTGCCGATCGCCCCCCTGCGCGGCCGTATTCTCGATCGACATGGGCAGATACTCGCGGATGACCGGACCGGCTTCGTACTTGCGATCACGCCAAACAAGGCCATTCATTTGAGCGAAACCATCCACCGCCTGCAGAAGATATTACCCATCAATGCGGAGGATCAGAAACGTTTCAACAGTGATCTGTCACATGCACACCCCTATCAGCCTGTCCTCCTTCGTCGCGATCTCCGTCCTGATGAGCTGGCAGCATTTGCCGTACAGCGCCATCAATTTCCGGGTGTGGAAATACGGACCCAGATTAAACGCCACTATCCCTATGGTTCGCTCTTCGCCCATGTATTGGGCTATGTGGGCCGCCTGACACCTGCGGAAATCCGTGAGGGCCAGATGGCGGACTACGCCGGGCTGGATAGCATCGGTAAAAGCGGTCTGGAAGCGCAGTATGAAGCTCTGCTGAAAGGCCAGCCCGGCAATCAGGAGGTAGAAATCGACGCACGCGGACGCACGTTACACACCCGGTTGCGTAACTCGGCCCGGCAGGGAACGACGCTCCATACGACTCTGGATCTCGCCGTACAGCAGGCTGCCGCCCAAGCTATGGCCGGGCAGCAGGGCGCCGTGGTAGCACTGGATCCGCAGAATGGTGATGTGCTCGCTGCTTATTCGGCACCCGCGTTTGATCCGAATGCTTTCGTCGATGGCCTGAGCATCGCCCTATGGACCAGACTTCGGGACGATCCGGGCACACCCATGACCAACCGGTTCCTGCGGGGCAGCTATCCTCCGGGCTCCACCATCAAGCCTTTTGTGGCACTCAGCGCCCTGCATGACAAGGCCATCACCGCTGATCAGCGGCTCGCTGGCGGCACTTACTACCAGATCCCCGGCACTAAGCACAAATATTACGACTGGAAACCCGGCGGTCATGGTGCGGAAAATCTGCGCGAAGCTATTCGTGATTCCAATGACGTATATTTCTACCAAATCGCCATGCGCCTCGGCGTCACCCAGCTCGGCAACGGTCTCGCTCATTTTGGCTTCGGTCAGCGCAGTGGAGTGGATTTACCCGGGGAATCCGCAGGTGTGGTCCCCTCCCCGGACTGGCTGCGCCAGCGCTACGGCCAGACGTGGTATCAGGGACAGACAGTGATGATGGGAATAGGACAGGGTTATCTGCTGAGTACCCCACTCCAGTTGGCGCGTGCCACCGCCAGTATCGCTAACGGTGGCCGACTGGTTACACCGCATCTGGAACAATCGCCCGATAGCGTGACGCGACCCCTGGATTTTTCACCAGACGCCATTGCCGTCATTCAGGATGCGATGCGTGATGCCGTGACTTCCGGCACCGGCAAATCGCTAGCCAACGATCCCCATACCATTGCGGGTAAAACCGGCACCGCTCAGATACACCATGCGCAGCGTAATGACTCTGGTCTGGTACTGCATAATACGATTCAACTTTGGCAGGATCACGCACTCTTTATCGCCTATGCGCCTGCCGACCACCCGCGCATCGCTGTGGCGGTAGTTGTCGAACATGGTGGCCACGGAGGCCGTACTGCCGGTCCCGTTGCCAGAGCAGTAATCGACGCTTACCTCAATACGGTAACAGCGCCGGAGGTCAACCTATGAACTGGCGCATTCGCCTGCTGCGGCCGCTGCGGAAACTGGATCCGGCGCTCATGACGGGTATCGTGATACTCATGCTCATCAGCCTCGCGGTGCTATATAGCGGCAGCCAGGAAAGTATCCGCGTGGTGCTTGCCCAACTTTTGCGATTCGCTGTCGGCATCGTCGTATTGGTAATCGTCGCGAATACGCCACCTGAGCGCATTCGCGCCTGGGCACCCGCCTTGTACGCCATAGGCATTATCCTGCTCGCCATCACCCTCGTGATGGGCAAAACCAGTCTTGGCGCACGCCGCTGGCTGGGAGTCGGGCCGTTGGTCTTTCAGCCCTCGGAGCTTATGAAGCTCGCCCTGCCCCTGTTCCTCGCCTATTATTATTCTCAACAGGAAAACGTCCGCCACTGGCTTTCTGCTATCGCGGGATTTGTGCTTATCGCCATCCCCTTTTTGCTCATCGCCAAGGAACCAGACCTCGGCACAGCCGCACAAATTGGCGCGGCCGGAGTCTTCATGATGTGGCTGGCGGGTGCGCGCCGCCGCTGGTTTGTCGGGCTCATCATCCTGGTCGCGGTCAGCGGGCCGGTACTCTGGCATTTTCTGCACGGATACCAAAAAGAGCGCATCCTGACTTTCCTGGATCCCCAACGCGACCCCCTCGGTGCGGGATACCATATCATTCAGAGCATGATCGCCGTAGGTTCTGGTGGATTTTGGGGAAAGGGCTGGTTCAACGGCACCCAGGTTAACCTCGATTTCCTGCCAGAAGCCCAAACCGACTTCGTTTTTGCGGGATTTGCCGAGGAATTTGGTCTGGTCGGGGTTATTGTCCTCATCTCCACCTACCTGCTCATTGTCTTGCGCGGCCTGGTAATCGCCTATGAGAGCCGGGATTCCTTCGGTCGCCTCATTGCAGGCACCCTGAGCCTGACTTTCTTCCTTTATATTTTCATCAATATGGGTATGACCACCGGGATACTTCCCGTGGTAGGAGTGCCTCTGCCACTGATAAGCTATGGCGGAACAGCCATGCTGACCTTTATGATCGGGCTGGGCATCCTGATGTCGGTCCACGCCCATCCGCGCACACACGAATAATGCGATTCCTCCCTAAAAAGCGTTGGGTGTTGGGCACTGTCTGCCGTTTCCGGGCATGGCTTTCTGCCGGGGCATCGCTATAATTCCAGGCCTACCCAAAACCCTCGAAATTCCAATCAGCGCTTACCTCTGAGGTCTCTTCATGACTGCCCGTACTTCCTTGATCACCTGGATACTTTTCCTGTTTGTCGGCCTCTGTTTCGCACCCTGGGTGCTTGCTGCAACCCCAGCGCCCATGCTGCCCACACCACCTGCACCGGCCTTGCCTGCCATCGTTAGCTATGTGCTGATGGACTACGATACCGGACAGATCATCGCGGCTAAAAGTGAAAATCTGCGGCGGGCACCGGCCAGCCTCACCAAGCTGATGACAGCCTATCTGACCTATCAGGCTATTCAAAACGGCACCCTGACTGCTCAGGAAAACATCCCTATCTCCAATACCGCCTGGAAGACAGGGGGCTCCAGCATGTTCGTCCAGCCCAATGCACCGGCGAATGTTGATCAATTGTTGCATGGACTACTGATTGATTCTGGGAATGATGCGGCCGTAGCCCTTGCCGAAGCGGTGGGTGGCAGTCAGTCAGGCTTTGTCACGCTGATGAACGATATGGCCCTGCGCCTCAATCTGCACAACACCCACTATAGTAATGTCGATGGCCTGCCAGACAACAATCTCTATACCACCGCACTGGATGTCGCCAAGCTGTCGCATGCACTCATTCAACAGTTCCCACAAGTGATCCAGATCACCAAAGAAAAGTCTTATAGTTATAATGGTATTACTCAGCGGAGCTGGAACCCCGTACTTTTTCGTGACCCTACGGTGGACGGCATGAAAACCGGCCTGACCGACGCCTCCGGCTACTGCATTGATGCTACTGCCATACGGAATGGTCGTCGTCTTATCGCCGTAGTTCTCGGCGGACCGAACTGGGCTGGCAGCACCAATGCCGTCGAAGCCCTGCTCGATTACGGATACCGCTTTTTCGTCAACCATCCAGTTTATACTGCCGGGGAAAAAGTCAGCGAGATCACCCGCAGCGATTTATCGCCCATGCATATCCCTGTGGGTGTCGAACAGGTAGTAAACATCACCGTTCCGAAAGGACATTTTTCCGAGCTACAGCGCGTGGTGGAGATTGTACCCAATCTCCAGGCTCCGCTGAAGAAAGGTGCGGTCGTCGGGCGGCTCGTCTTCCTGCTGGATGGCAAACCACTGAAGTCCGTGCCTGTTGTTGCCCAGACTTCTGTGGAGAAGGCAGGTTGGATAGCGCAGATCTTCCACAAGATCAGTAACGCGCTATAAGCAAAATGCCGAAGCTACGGCAGGTCTTCACCTCAGGCGGAGGAAGACTTACCATGATCAGCAGACGCCATGGATTGGTCCTGTCCGACGATAACACGAGGGGATTACGCGAGACGCTATGGAAACCGAAAAAAATCCAGCAGAAGACTTTCCGCACCTGCACCATGTCAAAGCCATTGGTCAGCACACTGATCTGCTCGCGGCGGTGCGGGCGGCGATCGCGCCTCATGCGCCGGATTTACCGGACATGGCCTTCTCCTGCCGACCCAGCAGCCAGGGGCAATATCAGGCCGTCACGGTTTCCCTGGAGGTCAGCAGCAATGAACACCTCCTGGCTATTTATACATCCGTCAAAGAGATTGACGGCGTAATCCTCTGCTTATGAATACGCCCTTACTCGTTCGCTGCTGGCCGGGCCTGCTCCCTTACTTTACGGTACTGGACGCCATGCGCGAATTCACGGCACAGCGGGACGCCGATACCCCAGATCAGATGTGGCTTCTCCAGCATCCCCCGGTCTTTACCCTCGGACGCAATGCCGACGCGGCTGACGTTCTTGACCCCGGCCCTATCCCGGTTATTCGCAGTGATCGCGGTGGTAAAGTCACCTATCATGGACCGGGACAATGGGTAGTCTATTTGCTCATTGATCTCCCCCGTATGGGAATCAATGTCCGCAACTTAACCACCGCCATGGAACAGGCTGTCATTCGTCTGCTCCAGCAACATGGCGTGAGCGCTCATGCGCGTCGCGATGCTCCCGGAGTCTATGTGGGCGATGCCAAAATCGCCTCCTTGGGCCTGCGTATTCAGCGCGGTCGCAGTTACCACGGCCTCAGCCTCAACACGGAGATGGATCTGAGTCCTTTCCAGCGTATTCATCCTTGTGGCATGGTCAATCTCGCTGTCACCCAGGTGCACGACCTCTGTCCGGACTGGCCCAGCCACGATGTTGCCGAAACCCTGATGGCGGAATTGGCTATCAGCTTGGATCGCCCCTTAAGAAAAGGAGGGGCCTGACATGGACCCCCAACACCAGTCTAAAAAAGCCGAGCGCGGCTCCGAAAAGACCGCACGCAACCCCATACCCATCATTCCGGTAAAGCTCGAACGCCAGCCCAAGCCCCAGTGGTTGCGGGTACGATCACCGTTATCCCCCGAGGTGGACAGACTCAAAAAGATCCTGCGTGCAGCGGACCTCCACACGGTCTGTGAAGAGGCCTCCTGCCCCAATCTGGGAGAATGCTTCGGCGGTGGGACGGCAACCTTCATGATTCTGGGAGACGTTTGCACCCGTCGCTGCCCCTTCTGTGACGTGACCCATGGCCGTCCGCAAGCACCCGATCCTCTGGAACCTGTCCACCTTGCCCAGACCGTGGCAAACATGGGGCTACGCTTTGTCGTCATTACCTCCGTAGACCGTGATGATCTGCGCGATGGGGGTGCCCAGCACTTTGCTCAGGTCATCTTAGCGTTGCGCGAACGTTGCCCGGAACTGCACATAGAAATCCTCGTACCGGATTTTCGTGGTCGGGTAAACAAGGCCTTGGCAGCGCTCCAGGAGACACCGCCAGACGTCTTCAATCACAATCTGGAAACCGTACCACGCCTGTACTTACAGGCCAGGCCCGGTGCGGATTACCGCCACTCGCTGCAACTACTCGCTGCCTTTAAGGCACAACATCCTCATGTCCCCACCAAATCCGGGTTGATGCTTGGTCTGGGCGAGGAACTCGATGAAATCCGCGCAGTGATGCGAGATCTGCGGCAGGCGGGATGCGAGCTACTCACCCTCGGGCAGTATCTGGCACCCTCCCGCCATCATCTGCCGGTCGCGCGATTCGTTCTGCCAGAGGAATTTCGGCAATTACAGCAGGATGGCATGGCTATGGGATTCCGCCACGTCGCCAGCGGCCCGCTGGTGCGATCTTCCTATCATGCCGAGCGCAGTTTCCATGAAATGGGCGGGGACTGAGCGGGGCCAGAAGTATGCTGCTGCGCTATACCACTATATTGACCCTGGCCTCAGCGCTGCTGCAGCCACCGGGCGTCTTGTTCATCCTCGCCGCTATCGGTTGGCTGGCTGAAATTCTGGGTTGGCGCTATTTCGGCCGGGTGCTCATCCTGCTCGCGCTGGGCACCCTCTATTTTTTCTCTACTGCGATAGGAGCGCGCCTCCTCCTGTTGCCATTAGAAGATCGCTATCCGTCACTGATGCAACCGCTACGTGGTGCCGAGGTTCCCCGCGCGATTGTCGTGTTAGGGGGCGGGGAGGTTATGCAATCCCCAGAGTCGGACCAGGAAACGGCGAATGCACGCACCCTCGTGCGCCTGATGGCGGCAGCGCAACTGGCCAAGCGAACTGGGCTCCCCATAATTCCCAGTGGCGGCGCTCCGCGACTGGGCGCCCCGCCCGAGGCGGTCACCATGGAGCACATTCTGCGCCAGGATTTGGGCGTACAAAGCCCTATCTGGCCGGAAACCCAATCCTACAATACGGCCGCCAACGCAGCAGACAGCGCGGCATTGCTGGCCGGGCACGATATCCACCAGATATACTTGGTGACCTCCGCATTGCACATGCCACGGGCGGCCGTCTGGTTCCGCCACGCTGACTTGAAAGTGATCCCCGTTCCCACCGATTACCGTCTGGATCGGGTGAGCGGACTCAAGCCGGATAGCTGGCTGCCGCGAGCCATTTATCTGGAAATCAGTAGCGAGGCAAGTCACGAGTACCTCGGGCTGTTTTGGCTCTGGATTCAGGAGCAAGGGGTCGGGGGTGGTCACTAGCCAGCCCCCTGAGGAGGGAACGAGGTTCTACGACTTCTGATCAGGGAAAGTCACCTGGACGTGCAGATGTTCCTGATCGGTGGCGCTCGCCAGAGGTAATGGCGGCGGTACCGCAGCGCCATTCGCCGATGGACCATAAGGTGCGTACGCGTAAGGCGTTGTGGGAAGTGCGGCAGACAGCATTTCATAGCTCGGCGCGTCGATCCCAATGGGAAGTGCCACGGTGTTATGCTCCGCCACGATATGCCGGACCCTGGCCCAATCGATGCCCTGGTTGATGCGATTCTGCGCCATGAAAGACTTGATCGTCATAACGGCACGCTGCAAGTCCGGGATGCCTTTGGGGTGATAGGCATGCATCGGTTTGTATGACTGCAGGTAGACTTGCCCATCACGTACACCCACAAGGTTGGGCTGATCAATAATCCGCACTGGGGTACCCACGGGAATCATGGGGAAGAGTTGCGCAACATTTTCCGGAAACATCTGGAAACAGCCCTGACTGGCCCGCATACCAACACCCCAGGGATGATAAGTACCATGGATGAAGATGCCGGAGAGCCCGGTCTCCATCGCCAGTTCGCCCATGGGGTTCTCGGCGCCGGGTGGCCAGTACCACGGGATGTCCATGTGGAATTTCTTCTCAAACCACGCGTGGATATTTTTGGGAACGTTCCATGCGGGCATTTTAAACTTGGCGATAATCTGCGTGGCCGTCAAATGCTCCTTCCAGCCCGGCAGAAAGACTCCAACAGGATAGGTGTATACCACCCGGTCATTCGCCGGAAAATAGTAAATCCGTCGTGCCGGAATATCCACGATGATCCCGGTCCACGGCTTTGGCGGCAAAATATACTCGGCAGGAATAACCACCTTACTGGCCTGGCCGGGGAGCCAGGGGTTGACGCCGGGGTTGGCCGCCGTCACCTGATTGTAACCCAGGTCGTAGAAACGCCCGATATCCAAAAGCGTATCGTCACTATGGGTTGTTACCGCCTTAAGCGCTCCGACAACATTACCCTGGGCGGGCAAGGCATATACACTGGCATCGGCTACCGTCGCTCCACACCCCATGAAGGCTGCCAGAAACCAGACACCTAACTGTTTTCGCATTATTTAGTTTCCTGTTTGCGGCACATTGAAAAAGCAAGAAACACCACCCACCGCACGCGCATTGGCAGCGTACTGCATTACCGTCATAATTATAAAATAAAAGGAGGCGTGTATGGAATCACCACACCTGATATTCTTGAAAAATGCAGCAGACGGTCGACCTGCTTCCAGTGAGCTGTTACGCGATGCGCTGCATCGTCTTGATCATATGCTGGCTGATCTGGCTGGCGATCTGCGCATCACCTATGCTGGCCCCTATGTCGGTCTGAACCACACGCCGCAACAGCACCAATTGTGCGTCGCCGAGCATCAATGGTCGGTGCAGGAGGGCGGCTGGGGTGTCGCCATTTGCACTAGCCATCCCGTTCATGGATGGCGTGCCGAATGGCGGCTGGCCACGGTGAGTCGGGAACGGCTCCCTCTCGTCGTAAATGCTTTGCCTGCATTATTCGCGGGTTACGCGGCGGCAGCAGATGCCTCTCCGACTGCGAAGCGTCCCAGCACGAGGCGTATCCATGAAATTGCCGAACTCTTCGCACATTGACAGCACCGGTAAAACGCCTATTTACCGGGCTGATAGCGGCAAAGAAGCAAAACCACGTTCATTCTGAAGCGAGATTCCTGCATGGGATTGCCCCTCGGTAGTCTGATTGTTATAGCTTTCCTCGTGGCCTTGGTCGTCTTGACCGGGTTGTGGAAGGTATTGCGCAGGCGAAAGCTTCTCAATGTCGCGGGCACGCTGCGCTCTGCCCGCGAGAGCAGGGGGGTGGCGACACAAGCAGTCTCGGCTATTAAAACTGGTCCAGCCAACAACACACCGGAAACAACTTCCTCTATACAGGTCAATGAAACCAGCATTCTTGACGAGGTGGAGATTTATCTTTCCTATGGTCACCTGGAACAGGCTGCCACGTCCCTGAGTTGGTACGTGGATCACAATCCCGATGATATTCAGCAGATGCGTCGGCTCCTCTCGATCTATCGTGAAATTCCCGACATTGATCACTTCGCTGAACTTTTAGAAAAACTCAATGATTCGCGTGCCATCCCTGGCGCGGAGGTCCAGGATCTCGTTTTGGAAGGGCTAAAACTGGATCCGCAAAACCTGCAATTGCGGGTAACTGCAGAGAATTTAGGGATGAGCAGCGCGCAAATTGCTGCAGTCATCACCCATGCTACGCATGCACCGCAATCAGTGGCATCTTCCTCACTCGTAGGTGCACAAAGAGAGTTGCAGCAAGCCATCGTCAACCCGGAACCGCTGGATCTGTCTGGATTTGTTGCAAAACCAGGGCAGTTATCGGGCGGGGGTTTAAAGAACAGCCCTGCGGGCACAGACATCATACTGCTGACCGGGTCCGATGACATCACGCCGCTGGATGAGGAGGAATACGAGGTAGTGGCCGGGCTGATTTCGCCCCTCAGTGCCGCACGTCATTTGCTGACGTGCCACCAATATCCTGAGGCCGAACGTCTGTTACGCCGTAACCTTATTCTCGATCCCCGCAAACTCATCCTCCAGGTTACGCTTTTGGAGATGCTTTACATCCAGCGGCGATGCGCCCCCTACGCTGAATCCCTCCTTCAGCTCTATATAACCTTGTGGGGTGCAGGCAGCGCTTTGCGAACGCGATTGCTGCACCGCGGCCAGCGACTGGGTAAGCATGACCTGTGGACCCCTCTTACCGAGAGCGACGGAGAAGAGCATGTTCTCGCCGGGCTAGCCGATCAGTACGGGCTTTATCTGCCGATCACTGCCATACCAATGAGCAGTCCACCGCTGGTAACAGAAGAAATTCGCCGCGATCATCACATCACTCCGAAGGGCAGCGAGGACGGCATTATCGAGGAATTCAATCTGCTTCTGGAGTATGGGCAGGTAGACGAAGCCGTAGATCTTCTGGAGAAGGCCACATTAGCTCAACCGGACCATAGCGTTTATTATGGACCGCTCCTCGAAATGTACGAACGGATGGATGCCCGCGAGCGCTTTTCCCAATTCATCAAATCGATTCTTACAACGGATATGCCGCCCAATGAAGATATCATGCGCCAAATGTTCAGCCTTGCTGAACGCCTCCAGCGCTACCCGCAACGACAGATCATTTAGGATTTGATCATGACGAAAAACCCCTCTAATAGCGATAGTATCCTCGTTCGCAGCATCGGGATGGATGCACGCAAAGAAGCCGTCTTCCGTATGGCTTTCAAAATGTTTACCCGGCGCCATTATCAACTGCTGGATGCGGGTGATACGCAAGCACCTGCAATGACCATCATTGATGTGGATGGTGCGGAGGGTATGGCTATCGCTCATCGATTGCATAGCGAACAACCGGAACAACGTATCCTCCTGACGAGCGTTTCCCCGCAAGCCGATAGTATGTTCCCGGTTTTGCAGAAACCTGTACGTATGGAAACCCTATTTCCAGCGCTGGAGTCGTTACTGAATGGTGGCCCTGCACCCGGAAAACCAGCAGGCAGGAACGGCGCCACGGTCATGCCCATTCGGCCCGAGGTCACGATCCCCGCGCTGTCCACGCCTGTTGTCCCATCGCCCGCCGCCGCAAACCCGCCTGTTCCAAAACCCGTCGCAGCGCCAGCCGCTACGCCGCGTCCGGCCCCCTTGCTGCGTTCTGAAGAAATACGTCACTTCAACCCTCAGGCGGGTCTGTTGGGACTTTTACAGATTATCCGTCGTGATCAGTCGTCAGCCATTATTGTGAATGACCAGCAACAGGTTATTCTGCGATTAGACCCGATGGCAGATCAGGCCATCTTGCTAGCGGACGATGAACATCTCAAATCGCTGGCGCGAGAAGAGCATCCGCTGCTACAAATGCGCGCCCCCAAGGACACTGACGTGCCCGCTCATGCATCCATACGGCACCTCACCCTTCAGTCTCTGCTCTGGCAAATGGGGGCATGGACTGCTAACGGACGTCTCAGCCAGCAACTACAGATCAACGCTCCGGTACAATTGAAGCAATGGCCCAACCTGACGCGACTTACCATGCTGCCTGACGCGCTGCGTTTAGCGGCTTTTCTGGCCCGTTCTCCGGCATCTCCGGCATTGACGGTGAAGATGTTACGCGTCGAGCCTCATGATCTCTTCAACTTTCTTGCAGCCGCAGACAGCTTAGGACTGTTGCGCTACAACACAGCAGAGAATCCCGATAACCGCATCCAGCCAGCGACGCCCAATGCGCCAACAGTTGCTGAAATACCCGCGGCCAAAAGAAGCTTCTTGGGCCGACTCCTTGCCCGCATTTCAGGACTGTAAAATGCGGATGCAAAGAGCGCTTAGCCAAAAATTATATTGAAGGAGCCCCGTTGTGAGAGAAGACAATAAAATCATCTTTACCGGTCCTGTTGGTGTGGGCAAAACAACGGCCATTTCAGCATTGTCAGATATTCCAATTATCTCCACTGATGCCCAGGCTTCGGATATGACGCTAAATCGCAAGGGTCACACCACCGTGGCGATGGATTATGGCGTACTGAAGCTGGATGAGAACACTAAAATTCACCTGTACGGCACCCCTGGCCAGGAGCGTTTCGACTTCATGTGGGATATTCTCACCACCGGTGGTCTAGGCCTCATCTTGATGTTGGACAACACCCGCCCTAACCCAAAAAAAGATCTGCACTTTTTTCTCCATGCCTTCAAAGAGTTCATTGTCGACGTTCCCGTAGTCATCGGGGTTTCAAAAACGGATGTCCAGGCACAGCCCCAGATAGCAGACTACGCCAGCATGCTCCCGGAAGTGACCGCTGATTTACGGATGCTTAATCCCATTCCACCGATTTTCGAAGTGGATGGTCGTAACAAGGACGACGTTAAAAATCTGGTTATGGCACTTCTTTACTCCATCGATCCTGGAATCGGGGATCAATTATGAGTATCGAACTGGTCGCCACTAGCGCTGATCTTTATGGTGAAGTGACGCCAGCCGGGGCTTTTTATGCCACATCCAGCCCGGATCAGGAAGGAAACCGGACCGTTCTTTTACATATTTTACGAGAAGGACACCGGGCCCCCTTTAGCATCAAGGCCGCACAGCGCTGGACTCAGGCGGCAAACGAAGACGAAGCCCTACGCGGCATTTTCCGCCTGCAACGACTGGGTTTATTACGGGGCACTGCACATCCACGTCAGCAGGAAGATAAACGTCTGGAAGATGCATTACCGCCTCTCCTCGCGCAACTTTCGGATGTACAGAAGACACTCCTTGCCGACGAAAATGGCTTTTATCTCGCCGCAGCCGGCTACACCCATGAAGCCGCGGAAGAACTCGCCGGACTTTCGGCAGATTTACTCTCCCTGCAGTCCAGGCATGGCCGTTTGCTGAAAAACAACCTGCGTGTCAACACTGAGACCTGGGGATTGCTCGATCCCGCAGGACGCTCTGAGCTGGGATTCTGGCCATTATTCATCGGTCAACAACGTTTTATGCTCGTCGTCAGCGGTACGCCTCGCCTGCAGGATCAATCCTTCGTTACGCTGGTACAAGATTTAGATAAACGCTATCGCTAAAACAACATCCTTTTCATACACCCCATTATCAAGTCATCAGGAGAACAAAAATGCGTGAAGAAATGCTTAAATCCGTCCTCAGTGATCTGAACGGGTCTTCTGCCGACATCGAGGCCTCAGCCGTGATTTCTACCGACGGCCTCACTATCGCCTCACTGCTTTCTTCCACCATGGATGAAGACCGGGTCGGGGCCATGGCGGCGGCGATGCTTTCCCTGGGTGACCGTACTGCCGTAGAACTGGCGCGGGGCGAGTTGGAACAGGTCATGATCAAGGGCGATAACGGCTACGTCCTGCTTATTCACGCTGGCCCGGATGCCGTCCTGACCGTCATTGCGCGCAAAGAAGCGAAGCTTGGGCTGGTATTTCTCGACGCCAAGCGGGGGGCTTCGGGGATTGCCGAACTGCTTTGAAGCCATTCCGGGCAGGAAGGAAGGCGCCCTTCACAGGACTGGCTGCATTGGGCCATAATGCGCGAAACCTCTGTCAGAGATCCGTATGACTTTCCAGGAAATCATCCAGCGGCTGCAAGGCTTCTGGGCCGATCAAGGCTGTGTTCTGCTCCAGCCCGTGGATATGCCGGTGGGTGCCGGTACCTTCCACCCTGCCACTTTCTTGCGGGCTATCGGCCCCGAGCCATGGCGGGCAGCCTATGTGCAGCCCTCCCGGCGTCCCACGGATGGCCGTTACGGAAATAATCCCAATCGTCTCCAGCACTACTATCAGTTTCAAGCGGTGCTCAAACCTAATCCGGTGAACCTGCAGGAACTCTACCTCGAATCGCTGGCGGCCCTGGGCATTGATTCCCGGGTGCAGGATATCCGTTTTGTCGAAGATGACTGGGAGTCACCAACTCTGGGTGCCTGGGGTCTGGGCTGGGAAGTCTGGCTGAATGGGATGGAAGTCACTCAGTTCACCTATTTCCAGCAGGTGGGTGGCTTGGATTGTCATCCGGTCATGGGCGAAGTCACCTATGGCCTGGAACGGCTGGCCATGTACCTGCAGGGCGTAGAGAGTGTTTATGATCTCGTGTGGACTCCCGGCGTCCTCTACGGAGATGTGTTTCATCAGAACGAAGTGGAGCAATCCCGCTATAATTTTGAGCTGGCGCCCGTAGAAGATCTCTTCCAGCGCTTCGACCAGGCAGAAAAAGACTGCCGCGCGTTGCTGGCGGCACAGCTCCCCCTACCCGCCTACGAACGGGTACTGGACTGCTCCCACACCTTCAACCTGCTGGATGCCCGCCATGCCATCGGCGTCAACGAGCGCGCGCGATTCATCGGCCGCGTCCGGACTCTCGCCCGCGGCGTCGCCGAGAACTATGCCGAAGCACGTGCCGCCCTCGGCCATCCCTTACTGCGGAGCCAAGATGTCAGCGCCTGAAGATCTCCTGCTGGAGTTGGGTTGTGAAGAATTGCCGGCGCGTGAACAACTACCCCTGCAAGATGCCGCAACCGAGATCGTAGGCCAATTGCTGGACAAGGCTGGGCTGCAGTATGGGAGCATCTGCGGCTATGTCACCCCGCGACGACTCGCCCTCTGGATTAAAGACGTGTCCCGACGGAGTCTGCCGCAGGAAACCCTGCGCCGTGGTCCGCCCGTGGAGCGCGCCCGTGATGCGCAGGGTAAGCCCACGGCAGCGGCAGAGGGCTTTGCCCGCTCCTGCGGGGTCAGCGTTGACGATCTGCTCACCCTGGAGACGGACAAAGGCCCCGTCCTCGCCTGGCGGGAAGTCGGCGCGGCCCAGGACAGCCACATCCTGTTACCCGAGATCGCCAGCAAACTGGTAGCCAGCTTGCCCCTGCGCAAACGTATGCATTGGGGGGCACGTTCCGATAGTTTCCTGCGCCCGGTGCGCTGGCTTTTGCTGCGTCAGGGCCAGCAGGTGCTGGACTGGCATGTTTTTGGTCTGAATGCTGGCGGAGAAAGCTTCGGGCATCGCGTCCATCATCCCCAGGCGGTCCAGATTACCACCCCCGCCGATTACGCCGAGTCCTTGCTACAGGCAAACGTGATGGTGGATTTTGCCGGGCGTCGCGCGCGTATTGCCCGCAAAATAGCGGCCTTGGCCAGTGAGATGGCCGTCATCCCCATCCTGCCGGAGGCCTTGCTGGACGAGGTCACCGGACTCAACGAATGGCCGGTCATTCTCGCCGGTAGTTTCGCCGCGGACTATCTGCGGGTGCCGGAAGAAGCACTGATTACGGTCATGATGCAGCACCAACGTTATGTCCCCCTGCGCGGCCAGGATGGGCGCCTGGTGCCCCATTATCTGTTCGCGGCCAACCTGCACAGTCTGGATGCGCAAGTCGTCATCAATGGGAATAACCGGGTACTGCGTGCTCGGCTGGCCGACGCGGCCTTCTTCTGGGATCAGGATCGCCAGGTCTCACTACAGACGCGACGGGCCGCACTCGCCGGGGTGCTGTTTCAGGACGGCCTCGGCAGCATTTTCGACAAAACCACGCGCCTGCAGGAGCTTGCAGCGTCCCTCGCGCCGCACTTTGCGGTGGATGCAGGCGACATGGACCGCGCCGCAGAACTCTGCAAAAGTGACCTGCTCAGCGGTCTGGTGGGCGAGTTCCCGGAATTGCAGGGCATCATGGGCGGCCACTACGCCCAGCATGACGGAGAAAACATCCGTGTTGCCACCGCCATTGCCCAGCATTACCTGCCCAGTGGTCGCGATGACGAAATCCCGGTGGATGCGCACGGACAGTGCCTGGCCATTGCTGATAAGCTGGACACCCTCTGCGGCTTTTTCGCCATTGGCAAAGTCCCTACCGGTGACCGCGACCCCTTCGCTCTGCGCCGCGCCGCACTGGGGGTGCTGCGGATTGTGCTGGATGCTCGGGTGCCCCTGAACCTGGACGAAGCAGTAGCCAGTACGCTGGCCGCTTACGGCAGCGCTTTTGCCAAGAACAGGACGGAGACACGGACTGCAGTGCTCGACTTCTTTCAGGATCGGATGCGTGTCTATTTCCGGGAGGAGGGCTTCCGTGCCGACCAGATCGCCGCCGTGCTCAGCCGCCAACCCTACGAGCCACTGGATGCGCGCCAGCGTCTTGAAGCCCTTGCCCTTTTCCAGGCCGAGCATGCGGCGGCGGATGCTCTGGCAGCGCTGATCAAACGGATCAACAATCTGTTACGCAAGGAAACCCTCTCCGCCGGCTGGCAGGTGGACCCGCGGCACTTTACGGATCCCGCAGAGGGCGCACTCTGGGAACACTGGCAAGTCCTGGCACAGCCCGTCCATGGGCAGCTCGCAAAACGCCACTATGCCGCCGCTTTAGATCTGCTCGCGGGCTTGCGTCCCCCGGTCGATCAATTTTTTGATGGGGTCATGGTCCTTGCCGAAGAGCCGGTACTACGCCAGAACCGTCTCGCTCTGCTTGCCCAACTCCAGGAGACGTTTCTGCGCATCGCCGACTTCTCGCAGTTACAGGGGGTCTGATGGGGCAACTGGTCATCCTCGATCGTGACGGCGTCATCAACGAGGACAGTAGCGCCTTTATCAAATCTCCCGCCGAGTGGCGCCCCATCCCGGGCAGTCTGGAGGCTATCGCGCGCCTGAACCGCGTCGGCTATCAGGTGGTGATAGCCACTAATCAGTCCGGTGTGGGTCGGGGGCTTTTCGATATCCGTACCCTGACCGCTATCCATCAGCGTATGCGCCAGGCACTGGCCGCCGTAGGCGGTCGGATAGATGCGATTTTCTTCTGTCCCCATGCTCCGGAAGCGGAATGCGCGTGTCGCAAGCCAGCGCCCGGCCTGTTTCACGAGATCCAGGAGCGCCTGCAGACCTCGCTGGAACAGGTTCCCGCCATTGGCGACAGCATGCGCGATCTGGTCGCCGCGCGTGAAGCAGGCGCACGACCCGTGCTGGTGCTGACGGGCAAAGGCCAAAGCATGCGTCTGGAAGCGGAAGCGGCGGGCATCCCCGTTTTCGCTGATCTTAACGCGGCAGTGCACGCCATTCTCGGCATTCCGTGATACGTACCATTCGCAGTAGCTTGTTCTACACCGGTTTTACGATCTGGACCCTGGTCTGGGCCATATTCAGCCTGGCCGTTGCCCTGTTGCCGCTGTCGGCGCGGGTCTGGGCCAGTCGCTTATGGGCGCGCACTGGCATCGGCTGGCTCCACTGGAGTTGTGGCCTGCGTTATCGGGTTTCCGGTCTCGCCAACATTCCCGCCACACCTTGCGTCATCGTCGCCAATCATCAGTCGGCACTGGAAACCCTGCTCCTCTGGTGCATCTTCCCGCGACTCTCCTACGTACTGAAAAAGGAACTCTTCCGCATCCCGGTGATTGGCTGGGGCCTGCGTCTGTCCTGGCCCATCGGTATCGACCGCGACGCTGGCAAACAGGCCTTGGTGCAGGTAATTGAAGAAGGTAAAATCCGTCTGGCAGCAGGCTTTCACGTGGTGATTTTCCCGGAGGGCACCCGCCACCCCTGCGGCGAGGTCGGCCCTTTCAGCAGCACCGCCGCTGGTCTGGCCATTCGTGCACAGGTCCCGCTCCTGCCTATCGCCGTGAATAGCGGATGCTTCTGGCCGCGTGCAGATTGGCGCAAATGGCCGGGGGTGGTCGAGGTGCAGATCGGCCCCGCACTAGCCCCCGCAGGTAAAGCCGCCGCCCTCAACCAGCAAGCGCAAGACTGGATTACAACGGCGGTTGCAGGGATGGGGACAGGACCCGCTGCAAAAGCGCTTTAACCAAAGTAGCGGCGATATCCTGGCCGGTAACTCCTTCGATGCCTTCCAGGCTAGGGACGGGGTTCACTTCCAGCACCAAGGGCCGCTGATCTTCGGCCAGCATGATATCCACCCCGGCAAAACCCAGACCTAGTGCAGCCGCCGACCGGCAGGCAATGGCGGCAAAATCTTCCGGCAGATCAGGCAACGCCGACGCTTGACCCCCACAATGCAGGTTGCTGCGAAAATCCTCAGCAGAAGCCTCCCTGCGCATAGCCGCAATCACCTCGCCGAAGAGGACGATTACCCGAAAATCCTGACGCCCTGGAAGAAAGCGCTGGACCATCGCTTCGTGTTGCAAATAGAGAAAGGTGTCTAGCATTCCCCGTGCAGCGACGGGCGTATCCGCTAAACTGACGCCTACCCCCTGCGAGCCACTGAGCAACTTGTGCACCAACGGCGTCCCCAAAGCCGACACCGCCAGATCGCGCTGCCCTACCTGAGTGAAATAGGCGGTTTGCGGCACTGCGACGCCAGCCGCGACCAGGGACTGCAAGGAAGCAAACTTGTCGCGGGACAGCTCCAGCGCTCCCGCACTATTGAGACAATAGCTCCCTGCCCCAGCAAAGTAACGCAGCAGGCGTGACCCGAGGCGCGTGATCGGACCACCCACCCGCGGAATTACCGCCACGCAGGGCGCCAGCAGAGAGGGTCCGTAGTAAAGCTGGGTCTGGGTATTATTCAGCATCAACAAACACTGCTCGGGCTGAAGCAATACTGGTTCAGCGCCCGCTGCGGCGACCGCATCCAGCAGACGGCGGGTCGAATAGAGTTCCGCTTGGCGGGAAAGGATGGCAATGCGCGGCGCATCACTCATGCGATGGGTACATCCTCACGAAAAGTGAGCAGCGGTAATTCGCCATGCGCAATGGAGCGCTCAATGAACCCTGCGCGCCCCGGTGCGCGCGCTTCCAGCGCCGCCCGCGACAGGGCAGGCTCACCGCTGATCGCCGCGAAGAGCACCTCCAACTCCCAGAGATCCACCCGCAACGTCCCGAAGGGATTATCCCGCGTCGCGGGGCGCCAGAAGAGGTTCGGCAACCATCCTTTACTGCACACTGCCGGAGCCAGATAAAACGTGCGGCAACGTTCGGCTATCTCCGCCAGCGCCGGAATCCGGGTCACATTCAGGTTTTCCATAACATTCCTCTCAAAATATTTTTATTGGCACCAGCGCACAGGAAGCCAGCCAGCAGGCGTAAGCACCGGGCCTTCCCCGCGAGGGTGATCATAAAGCCATTTACTTGGCAACGGAATCATTGTGGAGTATAATGGTCAACTATTCAGGAGCAGGTGTAAAGTTCATTCGCAGGAAGCGGCTTGACGGCCAAGGAGTCAATCATGAGCGACAACGGCACGCAGCAAGGCGTAGCGGGTCACGGTGCCTTTTTTCAGGACACGAATCTTTCGGCAAACGAGGCCGAGACGGCCACGGCCTGGGTGCGCAGCCACGTTGACCGGCGCACGATGGACCTGGGCGAGCGGATGGACGACATCCGTGATCACATGTGGGAACTGGAGAAAGAAGG
>JAKAFG010000139.1 GCA_021818125.1 Pseudomonadota bacterium
GACGATGGCCCATTCGTCCGCCGCGGCAAAGGGCAGGCTGCCATAATGGGCCGGATAGAGCACCGCATCCGCGCCACCATAGGCCATCAACGTACCCAGCAAGGCCCCATAGGCAAAACCGTAATCCGGCGCGCCACACCAGGCACCCGCCAGGGAGGGATGGGTGAAGATCGGCACATCGATGTCGGGATCGGCGGCCAGTGACTCTAGTACCGGAAAACCATACGCCAGCACATTCAGGAGCAGCGCATTAGCGCCGGCGGCCACCAGTTGCAGCGCCAGCGTCTGCACCTGCTGGGCATTCCCCGAGAGATTCACCGCATAGAGCAAATCACGACCCGTCTGGTCACGCCGCGCCTCGATCACCGGCGCGCAGGCCTCCCAGCGCGCCAGGGTCGCCGCCATCGGCAGGTCCGGGAGGATTTCGTCATCCTTGATAACATCCAGCCCGGCAACGGCAACCTCCGCCAGAATCGCGGCATGGTCCGCCGCCGTCAGCCCCAGCGCCGGCTTGAAGATAGCCATAACCAAGGGCCGTTTCTGCACCCCCAGTCGTTCGCGGATGCCATCCAGCCCGAAGCGCGGCGCCTGTCCGAAGCGCTCCGGCAGACGGATCGCCGTTACCTTGGCGGGACCCGCCAGAGAGTATTTACCGAAAATCATCGTGAGCAGGCTGCCGAGACGACCATCCACATTGGCGGCGGGGAAGCGCACCGTGGCCTGATGCCGCCCAGCCGCCAGTTCGGCAATGGCGATCACCTCCCCCAGGTGGCCACGCAACTGCGCTTCCCGGTGCTGAAAGCGTGCATCCCAGCTCCCTGCAGTCTGGCCGATGGCAATGGCCTGCGCCTGCCGCCGGGCGTCTACCCCGGCGGGAAACTGGTAATCGACCTCAATAAAAGCCGTCATGGGTTGGGGAAATGCTGAAGGGCGCGATCCGTATAATGCGGTGTCCAGCCGCCGCGCGCACTGAAGTAGCGCACCGCTTTGATCCGCTGCGCATCGTTCAGGCGGAACCAGTGTTCCACGTCCGCCGGGATGTGGATATAATCCCCCGCATGCACGGTCAATTCGACCTGTGCGCCGTCTTCCAGAACGAAGCCAAAAACACCTTCTCCGTCCACGATATAGCGAACCTCTTCATCATCGTGGGTATGCACACGATGGAAGCGGGCGTTGAGCTCCGGCAACTGCGGATGCCCTGGGTACAGCACGACCAGATCCCGCTCCTGATAGCCCTTTTCCCGCTGCAAACGCTGAAAGACATCATCCAGGGCCGCCAGCAATGCCGCCTGTGCCTCCGCAGCCAGTTGTGGCTGGGCCAGCAGCGCCGCTGTGCCCGCCCCGGTCAGCGGAATCGCCTGCAAAGTGACACCCAGGGGCGCCAGGGTGGCGGCAATCTGCGCCGCGTCCGTGACCCGCTGCGCCGATTCTGCATATTGCAAAGTCGCCATGCTAAACGTCCTCCTTCCAGATCAGAGAAGCCATACGCCCGGTAACGCCGTCGCGCCGATAGGAAAAGTAGCGCGCAGGGTCAGCCACCGTACACAGATTACCGCCAAAAATGGCCTGCACGCCGGCCCGCTGCAAGCGCTGCCGTGCCAGCGCATAAATATTCGCGAGCCAACGGTCCCCACGTCCGGGGCGGAAGGCTTCTGCCGCCCCGGCATCCTCCGCCAGGAAAGCCGCCCGCAGCTCCGGCCCGACCTCGAAATGCGCAGGCCCGATGGCGGGTCCCAAGTATATCAGAATATCCTCCGGCGCCACCTGCATGGCCGCCACGCCGCGTTCCAGGATGCCCGCCAGCAGGCCGCGCCAGCCGGCGTGAAAAACACCGATATGGCGACCGCCCCCGCCGCAAGCCAGCACCGGCAGGCAATCCGCGGTGAGCACCGCCAGCGCTACGCCCGGTATGGCGGTGACTGCACCATCCGCTTCCAAAGAGCGTGCTGGCGCGGCCGTCAGAGTGGCGACCCCCGTGCCATGGTCCTGCCGCAACCAACGGGGCTCGCCGGGCAATTCCAGCAGGGCCCGCAGCCGTTCCCGATTTCGTGCCACCGCCTCCGGCGCATCGCCCACATGATCGCCGAGATTGAGTGATGCATAGGCGCCCTGACTGACACCGCCGCTGCGCACCGTGATGGCACTGCGTACCCCGTAGGGCACAGGCCAGTCCGGCACCCAATAACCAGCCTCTTCAGTGGCCATTACGCGCATCGCGCAGCAGAGCCAGCAATTCGGTCATGTCTTCAGGCAGAGGGCTTTCCCAGGTCATCAGCGCCCCGCTTTCCGGATGGTAGAGACGCAAACGCCAGGCATGCAAAGCCTGGCGGCGGAACTGCCGCCAATGGGCCAGCGCGACCTCATCCAGCCCTTGCGGCACCATCATCCGCCCGCCATAGACCGGATCACCCACCAGCGGGTGGCCGATGTGCGTCATGTGCACACGAATCTGATGGGTACGCCCCGTCGCCAGACGCAGGCGCAGGTAGCTGTGACGGGGAAAGCGCTCCACCAGACGATATTCGGTCTGCGCCGGTCGGCCGTCATCGCGCACGGTCATCCGCAGGCGGTCGTGGGCATGGCGGCCGATGGGCGCGTCTACCCGGCCACCACCGGTCATCGGCCCCATCACCAGCGCGAGATATTCGCGGTGCATGGTATGGTCACCGAGCTGGTCGATCAGTGACTGTCGCGCCATCTCGGTTTTCGCCACCACCAGCAGGCCGGTAGTGTCCTTGTCCAGCCGATGGACAATGCCGCCGCGGGGCAGGTAGGCATTATCCGGCACATGGGCCAGCACGGCGTTGACCAGCGTGCCGTCGGCATGACCGGCGCCGGGGTGGGTAAGCTGCCCTGCCGGCTTGTGCACAACGAGGATATCCGCGTCTTCATACAGAATATGCAGCGGCAGATCCTGGGCCAGCCAGGTGCTGGGCTCGATCGCCGGCCAGTTGATTTCTACCTGTTCACCACCGCGAATCCGTGCACTGGGCTTTTCGACCACGCCACCCACCAGAATCCGGCCATCCCGCAGCAAGGCCTGGATACGACTGCGGCTGGTTTCCGGCAGCAACTGGCTCAACACAGCGTCGAGACGTTCGCCGGCCTGCTCCTCTGGCAAAATCATGGGAATACCCGTACTATCGTCGCTCATGGTTCGCCACTATAGACTATTGTCCTTCATGAGCAAACGCATACTCATTACCTTGTGTTGTACCGTCCTGATCGCTGGATGTGCCAGTAGCCCGGAGAAGCCAGACAACGCCGCCGAGCGCCACGAATCTGCCGAGACGCTGTTCCAACCCGCCCAAAAGGCCATGGAGCGCGGAGACTACACTTCCGCCATTAAGCTGTACGAAGATCTGGAGACCCGCTACCCCTACGGCCCCTACGCCGAACAAGCGCAACTCAACACGGCATACAGTTATTACCAGCGCGGGGATTCCGAGGCGGCGGTGGCGGCAGCCGAACGTTTCATCAAGCTGCATCCGGCCAACCCGCACGTGGATTACGCCTGGTACCTGAAAGGTATCGCCTATTATCAGGCCATTCAGGGCGCCGAATGGAACCCCAAACCCGCCGAGGAAGCATTCAGTGCCCTGGATACCTTGGCTAAACGCTGGCCAAGCAGTGCCTATGCCGCCGATGCCCGCCTGCGCATGGCCAGGATCATTGACATTCTCGGCCAGAGCAATCTGGATATCTGCAAGTTCTACTATGCGCGTCACGCCTACATCGCTGCGGCGAACCGCTGCAGCACGGTGATTACCCGCTACCAGTTGAGTCCGGCACGGGAAGAGGCGCTCTACTATCTTGCGCGTTCCTATCAGCACCTGAATCTGCACCAACTGGCGCAGACCACTGCCTCCGTGCTCGCCTACAACTATCCGAAGAGCAAGTATCTTTCTGAGCTCGGCAGCAGCGCGAAAAGCGGATGATCTACCTGGGGGCGATTGCCGCCCTCGCCTTGGTCAGACGGCCTCTTCGCCCTCTTCTCCGGTACGGATGCGGATCACCCGCTCCACCGAACTGACGAAAATCTTGCCATCACCGATCTTGCCGGTCCGCGCCGCCACTTCAATGGCTTCGATGGCGCGATCCGCCATGTCATCACTGACCACCACCTCCAGCTTGAGCTTGGGCAGGAAATCCACCACATATTCGGCGCCACGATAGAGCTCCGTGTGCCCCTTCTGGCGGCCAAAACCCTTGACCTCGGTCACCGTCATACCAGCCAGCCCCAGCTCCTGAAGTGCCTCGCGCACATCATCCAGTTTGAAGGGCTTGATGATCGCCTCAATTTTTTTCATGGTAAAGCTCCTCGTGCTGACAACACGGCTTCCCAGGGATGGTAGCCATTGGTAATAGGATAACGCCGATCCTTGCCAAATGCGCGGGCGCTGATTCGCACACCCGGCGCCGCCTGACGCCGTTTATATTCGGCACGATCAATAAGCCTTAACACCCGCGTCACCGTTTCCGCCGAAAAACCAGCGGCAATGAGTTCCGCGGCACTGCGGTCCTCTTCCACATAGGCGGCGATGATGGCATCCAACACCTCATAAGGGGGCAGACTGTCCTGATCACGCTGATCCGGCGCCAGCTCCGCCGAGGGCGGCCGGGTCAGCACCCGTTCCGGGATCACCGGACTCAGGCTGTTGCGATAACGGGCGAGGCGATAGACCAGGGTCTTCGGGCAATCCTTGATCACCGCGAAACCTCCGGCCATGTCGCCATACAGGGTCGCGTAACCGACGGCAATCTCGCTCTTGTTGCCCGTAGTCAGCAGCAGGTGGCCAAACTTGTTGGAATAGGCCATGAGCAACGCCGCGCGAATACGTGCCTGCAGATTCTCTTCCGTGGTATCGACTGCGCGCCCGGCAAATAGTGGCGCCAATGTCTCCAGATAGCTATTGAACGGCCCCTCGATGGAAATGGTGTCGGTGCGCACCCCCAGGCTCCGGGCCTCGGCCTCGGCGTCCGCAATACTCATCTCCGCCGTATAGCGGGAGGGCATGATCAGGGCATGGACCCGTTCCGCACCGAGGGCGTCCACCGCTATCGCCAGGGTCAGCGCCGAGTCCACCCCGCCGGACAGACCCAGCACCACACCAGGGAAGCCATTTTTTTCCGCATAATCATGCACGCCCAGGCGCAGTACGTCGTAGACTTCGGCGGTCTCTGCGGGCAGCGGTCGCAGTGGCTCGGCAGCCTGTAAACGGATATCGGCGTGAGCCTTGTCGATATCCAGCAGCGCCAGCACCTCTTCACACCGGGGTGCGCGCAGCGCCAACAGCCCGTGCTGGTCTACCGCAAAGGACTGGCCATCGAAGACCAGTTCATCCTGCCCGCCCACCAGGTTCACATAAACGATGGGCAGATGACCCTGGGCGGCCAGAGCGCCCACCTGATCTTCCCGGGCGCGCTGTTTGTTCAGGTGATAAGGCGACGCGTTCAGCACCAGCAGCAGTTCTGCGCCTTGGGCCTGAGCGGCCTGCGCCACCCCCGGCCCGCACCAGACATCCTCACAAATGAGCACCCCGCACTGCAGTCCGGCACAGGTAAACACCAGCGACTGCGCCCCCGGCGTGAAGTAGCGCACTTCATCGAATACCGCATAG
>JAKAFG010000140.1 GCA_021818125.1 Pseudomonadota bacterium
CTCAGCAGTGCCGCAGCCCCCAAAGCGGCGATGGTGGCGGCGGTTTTCAAATTGCGGTTCATGATGGAGTTCTCCTTGGTTGTCATCATGGGGTTATTGTATCATGACCATTTTCGAGTTCTGTTATTTCGCCGGGATGAGTCTGCTATCGGTAATGATCTTTAACGGTTCTCCAATGATGATGAGTGAAAACTCTGGGTGCATTGGATTCAAGAGGTAATTGCGCTCCGCGGGAATTACGGCACTGGGTACAGCAAGCACTGCGCTCAGGCGTTCCTCCACCCACCTCATGCCAATCTCCCGCAATGTCCCACTGGGTTGTGGACTACGCCAGCCATCAGGTAGCTGATCAACAGAGGTCGTCTCCATCTTGAGATGGTCCGGGAGTATTGCCGGAATCACTACATAGTGCGCCCGCAACGGGTCATCCTGAACCAGCATTTCCAGCATGGCTAGCGATTGACTTGCTGCCGTATAGACGACCGGCACGCCTTTCCTGTTCCATCGGCCGCCATAGCGGCGGGCACCATCACCGTTAAAAGCCGTCTCGGCAAACCGATCCGTCACCATCCGCCAAACGGTTTGCATCAGGCAAATACGCCATGCTCTATACGTCCGAGCGTATCCAACACACTTTCGGCACCCACATCGGTATCTACCAGAGAAAGTGGGGTCAACCCAGATAAAGACGCATTCCGGGTTTTCAACCAGTCAATAGCCTTATCCAGACTATCAAATACATCCTCCGCCCGTTCTATGATTCTCGCCAACCGTATCACTTTGGCCGATTCCTCACTGTTCAGCATCTCTTCCCGCTTACGCCTGACCAATGTGCGATAGGAAATACCCAACACTGCAGCCAATTCAGCCTGAGAAAGGTGCAAGGCACTGGATAGAGAAACCAACGATGCAGAAGAAATCCCGTGCCGAATCACCTCAACCCACTGCAAAGGATTCTCTGGTAAAACAGGCAGAACTTCACGGCCTCCAAGCAGCCGGCCTGTCGAAATGCATTCCGCCATATTCAATCTCCAAGTCGAGCCACATGGCACAATATATGGTAAAATATGGCACGCCAGTGTTAATCGGTCAAGCGCATTCCGCTCACATGGTGCCGCAGTCCGCTTTTGCGCCACCCCTTACATTCGCCCCGCTACAACCGCGTAAAAGGTTTAGCGGCGAGAGAGATCATCCGGGGAAATCACACCAACCCCAAACGGCAAGAAATACTTGGTGTTCGGAGTGACAACAACCAAATCTCTGGCTTTCGCAATGCCTGCGATCATGGCATCGGCCATACCTGGATGATGGCCTGCCGCAATCGCTTTAGCCTCCAGTTGACCGGACAGCGAGGCTGCGGTCACATCGAATCCGAGAATTTTGTCCTCGTAAGTGGATACAAGCCCCGAAAGCCAGATTCTGAGGCTTGATGCCTTTGCCGTCGCACCTTTGCTTTCCAAAAGCGCAATACCCTTTTCGATCTCGTGGATGGTGACAACGGATAAGAACAGCCTATCCTCGCCATCCATGAGTTCCAGCCAGGCGAGAAACCTCGCGGAGACCGTGTTCCGCGAGGGGGAAAGCATGGAAATCACATCGGTGTCGAGCAGGAAGTCCGTCACCATTCCATATCCCGCGACGGCGCGGGATTGCGCTCGAACACGTCATCGCCAGGAAAGGTTTGGAGATAATCCACCAGCCGCGCACGTTTGGGTTCAATCGCCTTACGGGCCGCCTCCGCTGGCGAAACCAGTGGACCCGCTGTGCAGCTATTCAAAAACTGGGTCGGCATTCACAGGCCAATCTACGTTCTCGAGACCAAACCGGGCCTGATCGGAACCGTCACCATCGACAGCACGAGCTTCATGAGCCCTGGCCATGCTTTTATTCGTGCCACGCGGACGAAAGAAATACACGGTAAAACCACGCCGCAACAGTTCGATATCACCATCTCCTATACACTCACCCCGTCTACCACCGTGGAACAGGCCTACGCAAATCCCATTGGTTTCAGGGTGATGAACTTCTCCATTACGCCGAGTCTGTCCCAGCCGTGAAGGATGATCTGATGCCGCCATGTCTAGATAACTTTCTGTATTACTTCGTCGGCGCCATGATCCCATGCAACGCTTTGTTCGGTTTCACCATGGACGCCAAGGGGATAGCCTATTCGGCCATCCCCGCGACTTTAAGAAAAAGAATAAATAGAAACGCCCTGGTGTTCCTATCTCAGGCTGTCGTGGCTACCATTCTGATCGCGCATGAGCTTTGGCAAATCAACCTGCTGTATGCCATCGAGTCGACAATCTTCGGTGTGTATGAAATGCGGTTGCTATGAGGTAATGCTGCCAGCAGGGGTAAATTAAGGTGCCGCCGACCGTGACGCAATTCGCCTAGTGTGCAAATAAAAGGCTCAACGCGCCGCCCTGCCCCGCCCTCCCCGCCGACCCCGGCAGACGTCCACGCGATTTTTCCGCAATCCGCGCGGCAAGGGCTGCTCCTCCAGATAAACCGACAGGGATTGCAGGGTGGCAGACGCACTCAGGGCGATCAGTTTGACTCCCTTGCCCTTGGGCAGATTTTTGACCTCGGCAAGAGGAAACAGCAGGCCATGCCCGTCTGAAGTCAGACAGAGTGTTTCTGCCTGAAGGTCGGTGACCGGCACCAGCGGCAACGGCCGCTCATCCGCGCTCAAGGTCAAAAAGGCCTTGCCCGCCCGATTGCGTCCAGTCATGTTTTCCAGGGCAGTCAGGAATCCATAACCACCGGTTCCGGCCACCAGCCACAGGCTGTCGCTGGCGCCGCAGGCTACGGATGCCAGCGCGCCACCCGGCTGAAAATCCACCTGACTCGATACGGGAATGCCGTCGCCGCGACCGCCGGGTATTTGCGCCACGGCGATAGAATAGGCACGCCCAAAATTATCCAACAAGGCCAGCGTATCTACAGATCGCACCTCGAAGACTTGCAACAAGGCATCGCCTTCCTTGAACCCCAGCGCCGTCGTATCCAGTCCGTGACCGGAGCGGGTACGCAGCCAGCCCTTTTGCGAGACGATCACCGTAACGGGTTCGTCGGTGACGGCAGCGGCAATGGTCTGGATGGATTTGTTGGTGATCGCCGTATCGGCTTCCAGAAGGGTGCGACGATCATCCCCGAATTTTTTCGCGTCGGCGGTGATTTCTTCAGCAATCAGTGCCCGCAGTCGGGATTCGTCCTGCAGGAGCGCGCTCAGGTACGCGGCCGTTTCTCGTTTGTCAGCCAGTTCCTTTTTCAGCTCAATGCCGGCCAGTCGCGCCAGTTGCCGCAGGCGAATCTCCAGGATGTCTTCTGCCTGAATCTCGCTGAGATCGAAATGGGCCATGAGGTCGGCCCTGGGGTCGTCGGACTCGCGGATTACACGGATCACCGCGTCAATATCCAGCAGCACCCGTAAACGGCCTTCGAGAATATGGATGCGCGCCAGGGCCTTGTCGAGGCGGAACTGGCTACGCCGCCGTACGGTCGTCACCCGATAGCGCACCCACTGCCGTAATATCCGGGTGAGCGGCATACACGGTGCTTTGCCATCCAGATCCAGCACCGTGAGATTCACCGACTGGTTGGACTCCAGCGAGGTACGGGCCAACAGGTAGGTCATCAGACTCTGCGGGTCCTGGTTGCGCGAGCGCGGCTCGATGACGATCCGCACGGCATGGGCCTTGCCCGACTCGTCGCGCACGGTATCCATCTGGGACAGCATGGCGTTTTTTGTCGTCTGCTGCTCCGGGGTAAGCGCCCTTTTTTTGCCTTCCCCTTTGGCTTGCGGGTTGGAAAGGGTTTCTATCTCCGAGAGGATTTGTGCGGTGGACACCCCCGGCGGCAGTTGCTGTACCGCGATGCGCCACTCCCCGCGCGCCAGCTTTTCGACCTCCCAGCGGGCACGCACCCGGATGCTGCCGCGCCCCGACAGATAGGCCTCGCGGATTTGCCCAGGCGTCGAAATAATCTGGCCGCCGCCAGGAAAGTCGGGGCCGGGAATCTGCTGCAGTATTTCGTCATCGGTCATGTCCGGGCGCAAGACCAACTCCGCACAGACCTGCGCCAGTTCGCGCAAATTGTGGGGCGGAATCTCCGTAGCCATGCCAACCGCGATGCCGGAGGCGCCGTTCATCAGCAGGAAAGGCAACCGGGCGGGCAAGGTGACGGGTTCTTCCAGCGTACCGTCATAGTTGCTGCGAAAATCGACCGTGCCCTCATCCATTTCTGCCAGCAGCAGCTCGGAAATGGGGGTCAGATTGGCTTCGGTGTAGCGCATGGCGGCGGCCGAGTCGCCGTCCAGAGACCCGAAGTTGCCCTGCCCATCCACCACCGGGTAGCGCAAGGTGAAGTGCTGGGCCATACGCACCATGGCGTCATACACCGAAGTGTCGCCGTGGGGGTGCCACTTGCCAATCACCTCGCCCACCACCCGGGCGGACTTGACATGTTGTGGTGAGCGTTGCAGCCCCATATCGCGCATGGCATAGAGAATCCGCCGTTGCACCGGTTTCTGGCCATCGGCCAGCGCCGGAATCGCCCGCCCGGTTACCACACTCATGGCGTAGGCAAGGTAAGCACGCGCGGCATATTCCGCGAGCGGCGGCTTTGGAGGTTCGCCAGAGTCCGGGGCCGTATCCCTGGATGGCGGAGGCGGTGATGCTGGCGAGGCAGCGGATAATGCAGCGACTTCCTGCACCGCTTCGGCTGACACCAGCGCAGGAGCGTTACCGGTGACCGCCCCGGTTTCCGGGGAGTGCGCATTACCGATGAGATCAAAAAGATCCCGGGTGTTAGCCATACTTGAAACTCCTCGCCTTAAATATCAATATCTGCCGTCCAGCCATCCCGCTCCATCCATTCGCGACGCCCGCCAGCGGATTGTTTGGCCATCAGCAGGCTGAAGCGGGTATGCAGTGCCGCCTGATCAGCAGCCGTCATGGACAACGGGACAAGGGAACGGGTATCGGGGCACATGGAGGTTTCCCAGAGCTGATCCGGATTCATCTCACCCAGGCCCTTGAAACGCTGCACCGAGATGGCACTTTCTTTGACGCCTTCGGTGCGCAGACGATCTATCGCCGCGTCCCGCTCCGCCTCGGCCTCGCAGTAGATTTTACGGGCCTTGCCGCGCCAGGTGGTATCCACCCGGTATAAAGGCGGCTTGACCACGAACACATGGCCGCGCTGCAACAGCGCCGGGAAGTGCCGCAGGAACAGGGTCAGAATCAGCACCTGAATATGGCTGCCATCTACATCGGCGTCGGATAGGATCATGATTTTGCCGTAGCGCAGCCCGGCCAGCACCCGATCCGGGTCCGCCTGGAAACCGTGTGCCTCAATGCCCAGGGCCACCGCCATATTGTGGACTTCCTGGTTCTTGAAGATCTGGTCCGCATCCACTTCCCAGGTGTTGAGCACCTTGCCCCGCAACGGCAGCAAGGCCTGATATTCCTTATCGCGCGCCGCCTTGGCGGAACCGCCGGCAGAGTCCCCTTCGACCAGAAACAACTCATTGCGCTGAATATCCTCACTTTCACAATCCGTCAGTTTGCCGGGAAGTGTCGCCA
>JAKAFG010000141.1 GCA_021818125.1 Pseudomonadota bacterium
TATTCCACGGGTTTCTTCAAGGATGTGACCATTGCCCGCTCTGACGACAATCTGCTGGTCATCGTGCAGGAGCGGCCCATCATCTCCGGTATCAAGATGACGGGCATCAAGGCTTTTTCCAAAAGTGAGGTGAATGGCACGCTCAAGGGTGTCGGTCTGGTGGACAGACACATCTTTAATCGTTCGGTCCTTGACCAGGTGGTGCATGGCCTGCAGGAGCAGTACGAAGGCATGGGCTATTACAATGCCAAGATTCATGTGCGGGTGGAAAAGTTGCCGCGTAACCGGGTAGCCATCCATATTGATGCGAAGGAGGGCGAGCAAGCGACCATCAAGCAAGTGACCATTGTTGGTAATCATGCTTTTAGTGAAAGCCGTCTGCGCGGCCTTTTCAGTATTGGTGCGCCGGATGCTTTTTCCTTTTTTACCAAGAATGATCGTTACTCGCGTGAAAAGCTTATGCAGGGCCTGGAGAAACTCCATAACTATTATCTGGACCGGGGTTATCTGAATTTTGATGTCGAGTCCACCCAGGTACAGGTGTCTCCAGACCGACGCTTTGTGTATATCACCGTCAATGTGAGCGAAGGGGATATCTATCATATCCAATCGGTGGGTCTGAGTGGTGATTTAGTCGTGCCGAAGCCGGAACTGGAAAAACTGGTGGAGATCAAGCCCGGCGAAGTGTTTTCCCGAGCCAAGATCAACGACACCAATAGTGCTATTGCGGATAAGCTGGGAGACTTGGGCTACGCTTTTGCCAATACCACGCCGGTGCCTAAAGTGGATGAAAAAACCCACGAAGTGGCGCTAAACTTTGCGGTGGACCCAGGTCGTAAGGTTTATATTCGCCGCATTGAGATCACCGGTAATGACAAAAGCCGGGACTATGTGGTACGGCGTCAATTCCGGCAGATGGAAGGCGCGCTTTATGATGGTGCGCTGATCCGGCGCTCCAAGATGCGTCTGCAGCAGACAGGTTTTTATGACAAGATTGATACCAAAACCGTACCGGTTCCTGGGCATCCTGATCAACTGGATCTGGACGTCCATGTGAGCGAAAGGCCTACGGGCAGTTTTAGTATCGGTGTCGGCTACTCCAATGCCCAGGGTATATTGTTCAACGGTTCGATCAGTCAGAACAATTTTATGGGTACGGGTAACGCCCTGTCTTTCTCGGCGAATGTGGGCAGCCTGGGGACGGCGTATAATCTTTCCTTTACAGACCCATATTTTACGCCGGACGGCGTTAGTCTCGGCTTCAGTCTGTATCGGAACGACACCAATCTTTCCATTCTGTCCGTAGCCCCTTATCAGGAAATCGACTACGGCGGAACTGCCACGCTGGGTATCCCGGTGATGCAGTATGTCTATGATTATATGTCGTTGGGTTTTAGTGACACGACGATTAATCTGTTTGCCAATCCGCCGGCAATTTACCAAGATTACGTCAATACATTTGGTAATACGGCCACAGCGCTGACGATTGGAAATGACCTGACTTATGATAGCCGAAATTCCCCGATATTTCCCACCAAAGGTTTCTACGGAAGTCTGTCGCTGAAGGCGGCGGTACCCCCCGCGAAACTGCGCTGGTATAAGGCGGAGATTAAAGCGGACTACTATCATCCCATTACTTCCTGGCTGACGGGTGGCTTGAGCGGGCGCTATGGCTTTATCAACGGTTACGGCGGTCTAAGCGTGCCATTCTTTAATAACTACTATCTGGGTGGTCCGACCACCTTGCCGGGTTATCAGACCTATTCGTTAGGACCACAAGTGGGTGGCTATCCCGTAGGCGGTACTCGTGAGTTGCTGTTCAATGCCAGCTTGTATTTTCCGCTTCCGGGCCTCGCAGACAATAATAATTTCCGGATGTCTCTGTTTATGGCCAGCGGGTGGGTTTATGGTGTCAATGCTGATGGCTCATCGTCAAATAATTACTTCCCGAGTTTGGGGCAAATGCGGACGACGGCGGGTGTCGGTTTCCTGTGGATCAGCCCGATGGGACCGCTGCGTCTGTCTCTCGCCGTACCGCTCAACAAGCAGCCGAATGATTTGACTCAGCCCTTGCAGTTCACTGTGGGTAATAACTTTTGATGGTGCGGTGTTAGGGTATGAATTGGCAATTGCGCATTGGGGTTGCCCTCCTGTTGATGCTGACTTCGGCGATAGCGTGGGCAGACCCGCTAAAGATCGGATTTGTGGACCTCGACCGCGCGTTGCGCGAATTGCCCGAGGCGCAGGCCGGCGCGACCAGTCTCAACAAACAGGTAGAGGCGAAGCAGAAGGAAATCGAGGCTAGGCGGCAACAGGTCGACACCTTTCAAAAGGCCCTGGAAAAAGATTTTCCGCATCTGACCAATACGCAAAGGCGGGAACGAGAGGCGCAATTGCAAAATATGATTCTCAATTTGCAACAGTTCCAACGACAGGCCCAGGATGGTTTGAATTATCAACGTAATCAGATTCTGAAAAACATACAGGATCAATTGGTTAAAGTGGTGAGCAGGATTGGGCGCGCCGGGCATTATACGGTTATCCTCAATGATAAATCTGTGCTTTATGTCAATGGCGCCATTGATATTACCTCGCAAGTGGTAGCAGCGATGGCGAATAAACCCGTTCCTGCTCAGTCGGCTGGCAGTAAATAGCGTGGTGCGCAAGGAATATCTTCTCAGCGATCTTGCGGCGGTGGCGGGCGCCGAGTTGCGTGGTGATGCGGCATATAGGATCACTGCACTGGCGCCACTGGAAACGGCGGGTAGTGGTGAGCTGGCTTTTTACCAGGACTCCCGCCTGCGCAGGCAGTTAGAGGCCAGCAAGGCGGGGGCGGTGATTATAACACCGCAGGACGCTGAGACGTATTCAGGCCAGTGTCTGTTGACGGATAATCCCTATGCGGCCTTTGCACGGGTCATGCAGTATCTGCATCCGGCGGCGATGCCTCAGCCAGGGTTGCACCATACGGCACAGGTGGCGCGAGACGCACAGGTAGATCCTGGTGCCCGCATTGATGCCTACGTGCAGATAGAGGCTGAAGCGGTGATCGCGGCAGGTGTCTGGCTGGAGGCCGGTACCTTTATTGGTGCGGGTACGGAGGTGGGACGTGGGTCACATCTTTACCCTGGCGTTAAAATTTATGCGGGCTGCAAGCTGGGTGCCGATTGCATCCTCCATGCGGGCGCGGTGATTGGTGCTGATGGTTTTGGTTTTGCCGAGGCAGATGGCCGGTTTCTGAAGATACCGCAGGTGGGTCGTGTACTTATTGGAAATGGCGTGGAGATTGGTGCCAACTCCTGCATTGACCGAGGTGCGCTGGCAGACACGGTGATTGAAGATGGGGTAAAGATAGACAATCTGGTGCAGATCGGGCACAACGTCCAGATCGGCGCGCATACGGTTGTCGCCGGACAGACAGGTATTGCGGGGAGTGCGCGGGTTGGCCGTCATTGCCGTATTGGTGGTCAGGTGGGGATTACCGGCCACATAGAAATTGCCGATGGCTGTGTGATCGCCGGACAGAGCGCGGTGACTCGTTCGTTGCGTCGTTCCGGTGTTTATTCCGGGGTGATCCCTGCACAGGAAGTGAATCGCTGGAGGCGTGTCGTCGCGCGTCTCGACGGGCTGGACGCACTGTTTCGTCGGATGAAGCGAGTCGAGCGTGAAGTCGAGCAGGATTTATCTACAAATGGGGAGCCGTCTGATCGTGAATGAACTGAATATTCAGGATATTCTTAAACGCTTGCCGCATCGCTATCCATTTCTGCTGGTGGATCGAGTGGTTGAAATAGAGATAGGGAAGCGTTTACGTGCTTTGAAAAATGTCACTATGAACGAGCCGTATTTTCAGGGGCATTTCCCGGGATTCCCGGTTATGCCGGGCGTGCTCATCATTGAGGCGCTCGCCCAGGCGGCGGCCCTTCTCGCCTTTGTTTCCGAAGACAAGAACGGCGAGAATGCAGCGGTTTATTTTGCCGGGATCGATAAGGCACGTTTCCGCAAGCCGGTGACGCCCGGCGATCAGCTGGAACTCATCGCTAATGTGAGCCGTCGGCGTTCCGATATGTGGCAGATGGAAACGGTAGCGCTGGTCGATGGCGCGGAAGTCGCTTCTGGGCTGCTATTGGCCACATTGCGCGAGCATGCCCAATGACCGCGCAGATTCATCCGCAGGCCCTCATCGATCCCTTGGCCCGGATCGGCGAGGGTTGCATAGTCGGGCCTTTTGCGGTCATTGGTGCAGGGGTGGAAATTGGCGATCACTGCCAGATCGGTGCGCATACAGTGATTGAAGGCCCTAGCCGATTGGGAGCCCATAACCATATTTTTCAGTTTGCGTCGGTCGGCACTGCTCCGCAGGACCTTGGCTACACCGGTGAACCTACTACACTTGAAATCGGTTCGCACAATACGATACGTGAGTTTGTGACCATCAACCGCGGCACCGTGAAAGGTGGTGGAATAACGCGGATTGGTCATCACAACCTCCTCATGGCTTACTGTCATGTGGCGCATGACTGTTGTATCGGCGATCAGGTGGTGATGGCCAATGCGGCAACACTTGCCGGACATGTCAGTGTCGAAGATCACGCCATCCTTGGCGGCCTGTCGGCAGTGCATCAGTATGCACGGGTGGGGGCTCACGCGATTCTCGGCGGCGGGACCATGGCACCCCTGGACATCCCGCCCTACATGATGGCGGCAGGTAATCATGCCAGTTTGCACGGCATTAATGTGCGCGGTTTGGCCCGGCGCGGGATTTCCCGGGAGACCATTTTGCAGATTAAGCGGACTTATCGCCTGCTCTTTCGCTCAGGGCGGCGTCTGGAGGATGCGATGGATGAGGTTCTGCAGCGCGGACTGACTGCTCCAGAGGTGGCTTACCTTTTGGATTTTATTCGTAATACTCATCGCGGAATTACCCGACCATGATCAACATACGAACCGGCGTTATTGGTGTCGGCCATCTTGGCCGCTTTCATGCGCAAAAATATGCCGCAATCTCACAATTGGCAGGTGTTTTTGACGAGAATGGGGAACGGGCCGCGGAGGTCGCCGCCGAATTGGGGTGCCGTGCTTTTCCCAGCGTTGGTGCGTTACTGGCTGAAGTGGATGCGGTGTCCATTGCCACTCCCACCTCTACCCACTTCGCGGCGGCGGAAGCGGCCATGCAGGCCGGTGTGCACTGCCTGGTCGAAAAGCCCTTTACCCTGGATACCGAAGAAGCGGATGCGCTGATCGGCATGGCGCAGGAGCGCCATCTGGTGCTCGCGGTTGGTCATATCAAACGGGTACATCCGGCTATTCAGCATTTGCGGCAGGCTGGCTACGGAGCGCCCCGCTACCTGGAGGCGGAGCGTCTGGCGCCTTTCAAGCCACGCTCGCTGGATATCGACGTGATCATGGATCTGATGATTCACGATCTGGACCTGACTTTACTGCTGACTGGCGCCGAGCCCGTGGACGTGCGCGCCGTGGGTGTCGCGGCAGTGACGGACAAGGCGGATATGGCCAATGCCTGGATGACGCTGAAGATC
>JAKAFG010000142.1 GCA_021818125.1 Pseudomonadota bacterium
TCTGGCTTGGGTAGGTCTTGGTTCCGATGCCCTGTCGTCGTCTGCCTATGGTCCTCCTGAGATCTACTACGCCCTCAAGGGCCACGAATATCTCTCCGTATTCCTCGCTATCGGTATTCCGTTCTCTGTATTCGTGATTTCCGCGGGTTATAAACAGGTCATCGCATTGTTCCCGGATGGCGGCGGCGGCTATCACACCGCAACGACCCTGTTGGGCCCGTTGGCAGGGCTGGTCAGCGGTTCCGCCTTAATCGTCGACTACATCCTGACGGCCGCCATTTCGGTAGCCTCAGGGACCGAGGCTCTACTCAGCACCATGTCGGCGCGTTGGTACGACGAACGCCTTCTCTTTGATTTGGCTGTACTGCTCTTCCTAATGTTTATCAATCTGCGCGGGATGAAGGAATCTATCAAAGTTCTACTGCCTATTTTTATGGCCTTCGTCATCACCCATATCATTATGCTGGGCTGGGGGTTGGCCAGCCACGTCAGCAATGTACCGCAAATCACCCGTGATACGGTGACCAGCGTCCAGCATGACAACCTACAATACGGCTGGATTTTCATCGTGGCACTGATCATGCGTGCGTTCAGCCTCGGCGGTGGTACGTACACGGGTCTGGAAGCCGTCGCCAATGGTGTCCACATCATGCGCGAACCGCGGGTGCAGACCGGGCAGCGCACCATGACCCTACTGGCGACCTCTTTGTCTTTGGTAGCGGGCAGTCTGATTTTCCTGTACCTGATGTATCATGTGCATGGACATGCGGGACAAACCCTGAATGCAGTCCTCTATGGCGCGATTACCCACGGATGGACACTAAATGGCATCCATTTCGGTCCTTACGCGACGCTGATTACGCTGGTGACCGAGGGATTGCTGCTCTTTATTGCCGCCAACACCGGTATCATCACCGCGCCCATCGTTATGGCGAACATGGCCGTCGATCGTTGGCTGCCGGAGCGTTTTTCCTATCTGTCCGATCGGTTCGTATCGCATAACGGCATTCTGCTGGTTGGCGTTGCGTCCATCGCCATTCTCTTGACGACCGGCGGCCATGTCCGCATCCTCGTGGTCTTGTACAGCATCAACGTGTTCATTACCTTCACCCTGACTATGGCGGGCCTATCACGGCACTGGTTTTCCCAGCGCCATCGTGGTGAACCCTGGAAACATCGCCTGATGATCAGCGCGTTCGGCTTTATGGTAACGGCGTCCATCCTCGCTATCACCATCTTCGAGAAATTTGATGCGGGCGGTTGGTTTACTCTGCTGGTGACCAGCATCGCCATCATTATTGGTTATCTGATCTACCGGCATTACAAGGGTATTAGCAAGATGACCGAGGAACTCGATGAAACCATGCTGGATATGGTGCCCGACAACTTACAGCCGGGTCCGGCGCTGCCCATGGATCCACGCGGTGCAACGGCGGTGATTTTTGTCAGCAAGTTTGACGGCGTTGGCTTGCACACCTTGCTGACGGCACACAGAATGATCGGTAGTTTTGTAAAAAATTATGTGCTTTTGTTAGCGGGTGTTGTCGGCCAAGGCGAGTTCAAAGGCATCACGGCACTCGAAGAATTGAAGGTCTATGTCGAGGCCGAGGCTAACCAGTACATAGCCTTTTGCCGTAATGAAGGCATGGCGGCCACTTGGTTTGCGACCTATTCGACAGACCGGATTCAAGCCATGGAGGAACTCGCGAATGTGGCCGTTCGTTACTTCCCGCAGAGCACTTTTTTCGCTGGCCGAGTAATTGATTCGACCTATCAGAGTCCATTCTGGGGACTATTGCATGATGAGGTCAGCTTCATCGTCCAGGACCGCCTGCAGCATGATGGCTTCACCATGATGATTGTACCGGTGCATGTGCGGGGGGTTCCCAGTCAGCCGCCACGCATTACCCTACCGATCTCTATGCCGGAAGACATGGAACTAATCCAGCCCGATAAGGCCGGGTGCGTTTAAGCAAACGGCCATTATGGACAACCTGAGCCGCAAAGACCAAGACACAGCGTCCTCCGCTGCCTGCGCACGAATCGGCTTCTAGTGTAGTGTGGCATTCTGTCACCGACATGCTCATGCGTTGCGAAACTCGGTGAAACTTCAGTCTCCCAGGATCACCCAAAAATGCGCTCTATCCGCCTTGTGGGACTTGCTCTCATAGAGGGCGTGGTCGGCGCTGCGCAGCAGTTGGTCGCCCGTTTCTTCTTTCCCGAAGGGATACAGGGCGATCCCCATGCTCCCACTGATCTGGACGATCTCGCCATGGCTCAGTGGGATAGGGGTATTCATGGTTTCTTCTACCTTGGCAAGGATCGGGGTGAGATCATTCGGCCCAGAGAGGTCTTCCACCAGGAGCACGAACTCATCACCTCCCAGGCGAGCCACAAAGTCCGATTTGCGCAATGCCTCCGGCAATCGTTTCCCCAGGGTCACGAGCACCTCGTCGCCGGCTTCGTGGCCATAGGCGTCATTCACGGGTTTAAAGCCGTCCAGATCCAGCATGCACACCGCCAGCAGTTTGCCATGCCGCTCTGCACGGGCCATGGCTTGCTCCAGTTGTTCTTCCAGAAACCGGCGGTTTGGCAAATGCGTCAGCATGTCATGGCGCGCCAGGTTTTCGATTTCTGCTTTTGCCTGTTCCAACTCGCGCTGTTCAAAATATCGGCTCAGCCCCAACCCCAAGCTGGTAGCTAGCTGTTTCAATGTTTCCTGTAATGATCGCGTGAAATGCTGGATTTCTTCGCTCTCGATCACCAGCACAACGAATGGGATTTCCCCTCCACCCACAAACACCGGGATGGCCATGACACTGCGGACACGGTCAAATACACTACGGTCATCGTTGACATCTTGCGTCAGTGCCGATGAACTTGGATTCAGCGGGCCTTGCTGAAGTCCCGTACGGAACACCTCACCAGCCACGATGGTGGGACATATTCCTTGCACTGGATATCGTACGGGTACGGCTCTATCGGACAAGGGATCATCGTCCGCATCAGCCATCGCCTGTATGGTCAAAAACGGGCCTTCCAGTTCTCTGGCAATGACATAGGCCCCGATTGCTTCCGTCTGCGCTACCACATTATCCACCAGCCGTTGGTACATGGCCTGGGGGTTGTCCTGGCTCAGGAGATCCTGCTGAACCAGCAAGGTGACGGCCTGATATTGGCGCAGGCGTATCAATTGACGAAGCAGATTTTGGGTAAACCAGCCGACGCCGCCAACCAGCAACAAGACGAACAATAAAATGGGCAGCCTTTCCCGTTCCGCCCGCCAGAATGCCTGGCGTACCGACGATGACGTCCATTGCATATGCAGAGTCCCTAGATATCCGGGAACAGGTATGCCTAGCATGCCGACGCCCGCAGACCACGGGGACCCCAGCGGTGCCCAATGACCATCCTTCCAGGAGGAAATCACCTGCCCTTGTGAATTGGTGAGCAGAACGATGTTGGGATGGGTGGAAAAACCTGCCTGTATGACCTGCACCAGCACGGCGGCCTGCCAAAAGGCAAGGCCGACAAACGTTGCGGCCAACGCCACAAAAAAGACGTTACTCCACCACAGCATCCGCCGGTCCGACTGGGACAGGAATCGTTCAGATGCGCTGGCCAGGAAGCCTCGGAACCGATCAGAAATAGGCCGCCACGGCGAGCTGGGTGCAGGTTTGGAGGAAATTTTATCGATACTCCTGTCGTCGTCTCGCAGAGTGTAACTATTCACAGGGGGTACGCTACCCCACCTTGGGCATCCGCACAACTTGTTCCGCAAGTTTGACAGTCATGCGTCGGTTTATCCGGCCCACTGCAGGACGTGATTCCACTGGCCGGCGGTAATGGGCAGGATGGACAGGCGATTCCCTTTGCGAACCAGTAGGCTGTCAGAAAATTCTGGCATGGCGCGCAGACTATCCAAAGCAATATTGTGCGCAAAAGTCTGGCGATAAGCCACATCGACCAGGTCCCAGCGGGGTTGATCAAGACGCGATGCCGGGTCGTAATATTTGCTCTGCGGGTCGAACTGGGTGGGGTCTGGATGCGCGGTGCTGGCCACTTCGGCGGTCCCGACGATGCCGGGGACGGGCACGCGCGAGTGATAAATGAAGACGCCATCACCTATTTGCATACTGCGCAGGAAGTTGCGGGCCTGGTAATTACGGATGCCGTCCCAGGGTTCTTGTCCGCGCTGCTGCAGATCCTGCAAAGAGAAGGCGTCCGGCTCGGTCTTCATTAACCAGTAAGCCATGCGGTCAATCCAGTGACACGGGATGGTCGAGACGCAGGCTCAGCAGCCGACCGATGGCATGTTCCAGAGATTCCCCACTCTGGCTATCCCGCCATGCGCCGTCTTGCGGCGAGAATCGTGCCGGGCCATCGCTGCAGGCCAGCCAAATCTGTTGCACCGCTTCCTGACGATTGATGATGATCTGACTGTCATCGGGCAGAAGCAAGGTAAGCACGTTGTCCACGAGATCGCTTTCTACTTCCGGAGCACTTGCCTCTATCCGGTTCAGCAGATCATTGAGCGTATTTTCAACGGTGACGGCGAAGCTTTGTGGGTTCATGGGACTATCCTGGGTCATCGCTCCATGATGAAGCCTGCCGGGCTGCAGGGCAAGCCGTCGCCTGCGCGCCGACTCTGCGGGAGGGCTTTATGGACGCGGATCACGATGCAGTATCTTCAGGAAGGACTCCCCGTAAGCCGCCAGTTTGCGCTCCCCGATACCGGGGACGGTGGCCAGCGCCCTCAGGTCGCGCGGGCGGCGTTGCAGCATTTCCATAAGGGTGGCGTCGTGGAAAATCACATAGGGAGGCACGCCCTGTGCCAGTGCGAGTTCGCGGCGATGCTGGCGCAGGGCTTCCCAGAGGCCAGCGTCCTGGAGCGCGACTTCCGGGCGTTTGTCGCGCTGCTTCGGTGTCGTGCTTTCATGCTGGCGCAGGGTCAGTTTTTCCTCGCCGCGCAGGAGCGGACGGCTGCTCGGGCTGAGGCGCAGGCCACCGTGACCCTCGGCATCGACTTCCACCAGTCCACGCAGTAAAAGATGGCGAAAAAGGGCTCGCCAGGTATTGGCGGAGAGTTCCTTGCCAATGCCGTAGACGCTCAATTGCTCATGGCCCCATTGTTGGATGCGCGGTTCTTCGCGGGCCAGGAGCACGTCGACCAGATATTGCACCCCGAAGCGCTGGCCAGTCCGGTGGACGGCGGAGAGGGCCTTTTGGGCAGCGACGGTGGCATCCCAGGTGGCTGGGGGCTGCAAGCAGTTGTCACAATTGCCACAAGGCTGGGCGAGAATTTCGCCAAAGTAGCCGAGCAGGGTCTGGCGGCGGCAGTCCGTGGTTTCGCAAAGGGCGAGCATGGCGTCCAGTTTATGCCCTTCCATCTGCTTACGCGGCAGGTCGGCTTCCGATTGCTGAATCATCTGTCGTAGCTGCACCACATCCTGCAGGCCATAGTGCATCCATGCCTCGGCGGGCAGGCCATCGCGCCCGGCACGA
>JAKAFG010000005.1 GCA_021818125.1 Pseudomonadota bacterium
CATTTCCGGGCGGCGCAGGTCGAGATAGCGATATTTGAGCCGCAGATTTTCGGCGATGTCTTCCTCATCCAGGGGGAAGGGGACCGGTTCGGATCGGTTGAGCATGCTGATGCGCGTTGCCGCCAGCTCGACCTTGCCACTGGGCATGTGGGGATTCTCGGTACCCGCGGGACGGGCACGCAGAACGCCTTCCACCTGCAACACGAACTCACTGCGGCACTCGTTGGCGGCCGCGAAGGCGTCGACCTGATCTGGATCGGCGACGACCTGTACCAAGCCTTCGCGGTCCCGCAGATCAATAAAAATGACGCCGCCGTGATCGCGCCGCCGTTGCGCCCAGCCGCAGAGGGTGACCGTTTGGCCAATCAAGCCTTCGTGAATGCCGTTACAATAGTGTGTCCGCATGCTGCGTCCCGTATGAGTCAACAAGAAAAGGGCCACCCGACCGGGAGGCCCGCGCACAATCTAGCCTTGCCGCGCGCGCTACGTCAATGACAGGCGCAGCCCCCGGCGGGACAGGAGGGCGCAGCGGTGGCTTCCGGCTTGCTCTCGCCGGCCTTGCTGCAGCCGCCCTTGAAATCGGTCTGGTACCAGCCGGAACCCTTCAGGGCGAAGCCCCCGGCGCTGAGTTGCCGCTCCAGCCCCGGCTTCCCGCAGTGGGGGCAGTCGGTCAGACGGGGATCACTCATGCGCTGCTCGGCGCTCAGATGGTGTCCACAGTCCTTGCATACATACTCGTAAGTTGGCATCGTATCGACTCCGTATTGGGTTGTAACTTCAAAGATGCCTATTAAATACGTCTTCACGCCGCAATTTTCAAGGGCCTTGCATCGGAACAGACCCGGTAAGGGAGGCGCGGATGCCCGTCGGCACTGAACTGCACAGCGCCTTGCAGACACTCATCGCGCTGCTCGCCATTCTCAACCCCATTGGCGCCATTCCGATTTTCATTGCCCTGACCAGCGACGAAGATACGCAACAGCAGGTCGCTACGGCGAAGCTGGCATCCCGTGCCGTAGCCATTGTTCTGCTCACCTCGGCGTTTCTTGGAGAATATATTCTGCAATTTTTCGGGATCAGCATCGCCGCCTTTCAGGTGGCGGGCGGCATGGTGCTGATGATGCTGGCTTTTAACATGTTGCAGGCCAAGTCCAGCCGCTATGTCCACACCCCGGAGGAGGCTGCCGAGGGTATGCAGAAAGAGGACGTTGCCGTGGTACCGCTCGCCATCCCGCTACTGGCAGGGCCGGGCACCATGGTCACCGTCATCATCGCCCATCACAAAAATGCGTCGTGGCTGGCCAGCGGCCTGTTGATCGTCGATATATTGCTGATTGCCGGGGTGGCCTATGGGGCGCTACGCCTGGCGCAGCCCCTGTCACGTCGGCTGGGGGTAGCAGGCATCAATATCTCTACCCGTATCTTCGGGCTGGTGCTCGCCGCTATTGCTGTGACCTTTATCGCCAATGGTCTGGCGGCGCTCTTTCCTGGGCTGGTACACGTCCGCGTTCCTTGAGCGGTGGTCGGAACATCTCCAGGCAATCCCCAAAAATACCGGTTATTCTGAGCCGCCGTTTTGAAATTGCGGAATTATTGTATTTGATTTGCCTATAGATTAATTATATTTGCCAGGACTCAGCAATAGGCTATTTTGCTTAGTATAAAGAGAGCGGCAAGGTGGGTCTTCCCTATTGCCCGACACAAGATGGAGGAGCGTATGGAAGCCATCACTTATATAAACCCAATCCTCAGCCCGGACCTGGGCTCCCTATCGATCCGTAGTCTGTTGCCCGACGATGCCCTGTTTTGGAGCATCACCAGTACCGTGGCCATTCTGTTCATGGCGATCGCCTTGTATTTGCAGCGATTGCAACATCATGGCTGGCGCTGGCTGCACGCAGCCGTAGCAGATGCACAGATTCCAGTGACATTTTTCGCAACAGATGTTTCGCCCATTTCCGGAGACCCTTTTTATGTTTAAAAAACTATTCTTTCTCTCTGCCCTTGCCTGTCTGGCCATAGATACGGCCAGCGCCGCGCCGATCATAATCAGCGAATCTTTTGCCATGCCTGCGGACATTGCCGCCGTCAAAATCAGCCAGCAACTGACGGAGCGCCACTTCAAGGTCGTGAACGACCTGAATGTGCTGCCCCGCATCCACAAGGGCAACCCGCAGCTTGCCGCCCGGATTCCTCCGGAAATCCAGGCCGAGCGGCTGTTGGTCGTATGCCAGTCCAGCGCCATTGTCGGCTACCTGCGCACCGACCCCGCCGCCACCAGTCTCTGCCCGCTCACCCTATCGCTGGTCCAGAAAAACGGTAAAACAACCGTCTACTATCTCCAGCGTGGCGAATTGCTGACGGGTAGCGCTCCGGCGCGGGCGGTCGCGCAGAAAGCCGATGCATCCGTTTTAGATGCCCTGCATTCCGCCCAAAAGCAGTAGACGTTGTAGTTTGGCACACCAAAAGGAGAGGACCATGAGCAATGAGCAAAATCTGCTGAGTCGTCGCGACGCCATGAAACATGCATTGTGGGGTGCTGGAGCCCTGGCCGTGGGTGCCGTGGGTGCCCAAACAAGCGCCGTAGCGGCCGGCCTGAGCGGGAACCCTGGCAACTTGTTGCCCGCTGGTGCCAGGAGCCTGAAGGAACTCAGTGAACGCTTGGCAAAAACGCCGCGGCGGCGCGACTTTAAAACGGTTCCCATGATTCTCACCAACCCCGACCAATGGGATGACGCGGCTTTGCGGGAGATCATCCACTATGCCGGCGGCCCCAAACAGGCCTGGGATAATACTGACGTCTCCAGTCCTTGGCTGAACTTGATGCGCAACAGCATGAATGTACAGGTCTGGTCGTTCAACCATCCGGATTTCCTCTGCGTATCGGCCACCCATGGCACCGCCCACTGGGCCCTGTACGATGATTTCATTTGGAATAAATATCTGGCGCAGATGACCGGCGGAAAATGGAAAGGCAATGAGTGGATCAAAGAACCGCCGGCGGCGGTCGCCGACCCGGCCAACTTTGAGAACCCGGAAGGACCTTTCTCTCCGAGGGATAACAGCGTGACGGTATTGCAGCGACGCGGCGCCGTTTTCCTGGGTTGCCACAACGGGATATGGGAAATTACCGAGGGATTGATCAAGAAAGGCATCAATCCCGATGGCCTCACCCATGAGCAGATGGCGGCCGAATTCACCAACCACCTCATTCCCGGTGCCATCCTGACACCCGGCGTAGTGGGCACGTTGCCGGAGCTTCAATTGGCAGGCTTTCAGTACGCAAAATAGTAAGAGTATGGCTTAAGCCCTATCCCAAAGGGAAGTGATCCACGCACTTATTAGGGGGGGCACCGCCCCCCAGATCATCAGGAGAAAGATCATGGGCAGTGCAACGAGCGTGAACGGTAGGACGTATCAAGTGGATAGAGGATGGCGCCTGGCGGCGATGGGGCTGCTCGCCGTGCGCTTTGTGCAGGGTTGGATTTACTGGGGCGGCGGCTCCCGCCGGTTTATTTACGGGCCGCAAAAACTGGATGCTTGGGGTGGCGGGCACTGGATGGCCTATAAATTTCAGACGGCCATGCCGGGTGCCCTGCTGGGCACGGAGCATCTCGTTTCCTTCCTGCTGCAGCATTTCGTTCTTCTCTACGTCGGGGTAATTATCTTCAGTTTGGTAGAACTGTTTGCGGGGTTCATGCTCATCACGGGCCTGCTGACGCGCATCGCCGCCCTGACCACCATCGGCTTGTCCTTCGTGCTCATGCTTCTTTTCGGTTGGCAGGGAGCTACCTGCATAGACGAATGGACCATGGCTGCGTCGAACTTTGCGATGGGCGTGACCCTCCTGTTGGTGGGTGGGGGCGCTTATTCCCTGGACAACTGGCTCTTGGCGAAAAAGCCCGGTCTGGCACAAAAAGGATGGTTTCGCTGGATGGGCGGCAGTTTGCCTTTGCCTCTGAGCGACCAGGGGTATAAGAAATTCGCGATGGTGCTCTTTTGGATAGCCGTCGCTTTCATCGTCGGCACCTATAGCTACTATCGCGGCTCGGTAGTCACCCCATTCCACGGCGGCCCCGTGAGCCCCTCCAAACATCATTGGTCCCTCGCTAACGGCCGCCTGCAAGGGGACGGAACCGTGACCTTCCATGCCTATGTGGACGCGGGCACCCCCGAAGCGCCATCCAACGTGCTGCATGTGGCACTCGTCAACACCCGGGATGGCAGCGTGGTTGAGGAATGGGATAGCACCAAGCTTGCCGCGTTGCCCCCAACGGCCTTGAAAAACGACTACGATTATCAAAAAATTCATATCGGTAAATACGGTATAACCGGGCCGGTGGGTTCAAAGGCTACCATTACCCTGCCCCCGGCGACGAGCAATCTGAAGCTGCCGACAGGTTCTTATACGCTCAAACTGGATTCGGTGAATGGCAGCGTCTGGACTATACCCTTGCAACGCTGATTTGGAAAAACAGCGCGAACAGCCGCCGGATCGCCCGCGTCCCACGAGTTAACCACTTTCTTGAATAGTAAAGACGGGGGCTGTTTTTTGGGGACATCCATCATGTCGAAAACCATTTGGCCGATGACCAAAGTGGCCATAGTCGCCCTCATCGGAGCATTCTTGCTTTGGATTAGCCTTATTGGGCCGATTGTCCACAAATCCGATGTGGTAACGACGCCCATTCCACTTGTGAATGGCCAAACCTTGGATTTAAAGGTGCTGCGCGGCAAGGTCGTGGTATTGAATTTTTGGTCTCCTGACTGCCCGCCTTGTATCCATGAACTGCCCGAGCTTGAACGGCTTTATCAGTCCTATCGGTCACAGGGGCTGGTGGTGGTGGGCATCGCCACACCCGGATCATCCAAATCCAAAAGCCTCGCCGCCGCCGCCATGGCCCAGGTGACCTATCCCTTGTCTGTGGATCAACGTGGCACCATCGCCCGTGCCGTGGGCGGCATAATGGTCACGCCTACGCAGGTGATCATCGATAAGGAAGGGCATGTGATCGACAAATACCAAGGCGTCGTTTCCGGGCAGGAGCCGATGGACGAGATACTGCGGGCATTACACCAGAGGTGAGTACTGAGCCCAAAATGGTATGAAGCCGTCGCACCAAGGCGTCGACCGCGTGGCCTATCCCAGCAAGGCGGCGGGTGTGGTCGGCAGTCCGGCACAGACCCACTCATCCATGCCGCCGACAACATTATATACCTCGCAGCGGACATCCCTCAGTATGTCCAAAGCGCATTCCGCAGCCTCACAGGAACGGTTCCCGCTGCCGCAAATAAAGTACAGATGGAAATAGCCCGTGTCCTTGCGGTAGCTCACGACTTTTTCCAGGTCGCAACCGAAATGAGCGTTATCTACCAGCATGTCGTCGCGAATCATCTTCCAAGGGATCAGGTGTGCGCCTGGTATTGGCCCGTATAGCGCATATTCCTCCGGACAGCGCACATCAATTACCGCCGAATTGCAATCGTCCAGCGCAGCAAAGGCCTGTTGACAAGTTGCTTCTTTGATTATGTAGGACATGGGGCCTGACTCACACAAGTATGCACGGGAGCGGCGCTGCCCTGGCACTTATCTTTGCAAACCGGAGTTCCCCGGAACATCAGCCCGCCGCCCCTGCGCTTTTCAATGTTTCGCATAATATCAACCAGCATAATAAGCACCGAAAATATTGCCGACTACAAAGACATCCGACATCCAACAAGGCTCCACGAGGAATGGGGTGGAGAACGCGCCGGAGTTCTGAGTCTAGCACGGCAGTGACGAACTACTAAACCCACTATGCTCGTATTTACTGGGATACTTGTGGATCGCCAATAATAAGCTTCGGTCCGTATACTGGATACTGGTAGGTGCCGTAGAGAAAGGGCTTCTGATCCGCAAAGAATTTATCCATGCGCGCATTCAGCGCTTGTTCACGGCTTGGTTACCACTGTCGATTTGCGGAGTATATTGCGGAGCTGGCCCTTCGGGCGGGGTTTGTATCTTTGGACGGATCGTCAGCAGCAGTATGCGCTGCAGGCCCAGCCCTGAGACCGGCGGCACAGTAGTCCACATCAAATCCTGATTTGCGCTACACTGGGGCAACTCCGCCCCTTGGCGGTCTGAACCCACTCTCTGGATGGAAAACAGCATGGCGCAATACGTCTTTACGATGAATCACCTCAGCAAGATCGTGCCGCCCAAGCGCGCCCTGCTCAAGGATATCTCCCTGTCTTTCTTCCCCGGCGCCAAAATTGGCGTGCTCGGCATGAATGGTGCCGGCAAGTCCACCCTGATAAAGATCATGGCGGGTGTCGACAAGGAGTTTGAAGGCGAGGCGCTGCCCATGCCCGGTCTCAAAATTGGTTATCTGTCGCAGGAACCGCAGGTCGATCCGAACAAGACGGTGCGCCAGGTGGTAGAGGAGGGTCTCGGTGAGATCCTCGGCGCGCAACAGGAACTGGAAGCGGTCTATGCCGCCTACGCCGAGCCCGATGCGGACTTCGACGTCCTCGCGGCCGAGCAGGCGCGCCTGGAGGCCATTGTCGCCGCCAGTGATGGCCATCAGGCCGAGCAACAGATGGAAGTCGCCGCTGACGCTCTGCGTCTCGCCCCCTGGGACGCCTTGGTTGGCCCGCTATCCGGTGGTGAAAAGCGCCGGATCGCCCTCTGCCGCCTACTCATCAGCCGCCCCGATATGCTCCTCCTCGACGAACCCACCAACCATCTGGACGCCGAATCGGTAGACTGGCTGGAGCAATATTTACAACGTTTCTCCGGCACCGTGGTCGCCGTCACCCATGATCGTTACTTTCTCGACAACGCCGCCGAGTGGATTCTGGAGTTGGATCGTGGTCATGGCTTCCCTTACAAGGGCAACTACTCCGCCTGGCTGGAGCAGAAAGAAAAACGCCTGGAGCAGGAGGCCAGAACCGAGGTGTCGCGCCTCAAGGCGATGCAGCACGAGCTGGAATGGGTGCGCCAAAACGCCAAAGGCCGCCAGAGCAAAAGTAAGGCGCGCATGGCCCGCTTTGAAGAACTGAGCTCCTACGAATACCAGACCCGCAACGAAACCCAGGAGATTTTCATCCCGGTGGCGGAACGTCTCGGCAACGAGGTGATCGAGTTCCGTGACGTGACCAAGGGCTTCGGCGACAAGCTGCTCTTTGAGAAGCTCAGCTTTAAAGTGCCGCCGGGCGCCATTGTCGGTGTTATTGGCCCCAATGGTGCCGGTAAGTCGACATTTTTCCGCATGATTGTGGGCCAGGAAACACCGGATAGCGGTGAAGTCGTCCTCGGCTCCACCGTCAAACTGGCCTATGTGGATCAGTCCCGCGATGCGCTCGCCGCCAAAAACAACGTCTGGGAAGAAGTCTCCGGTGGACTGGACATTCTCACCGTCGGCAAGTTTGAAATCCAATCCCGCGCCTATTGCGGCCGCTTCAACTTCAAGGGTGCCGACCAACAAAAGCTGGTGGGGCAGTTGTCGGGCGGTGAGCGCGGTCGCCTGCATCTGGCCAAGACCCTCATCGCCGGCGGCAACGTCCTCCTCCTCGATGAACCTTCCAACGACCTCGATGTGGAAACCCTGCGCGCGCTGGAAGATGCCCTGCTGGAGTTCGCCGGCAGCGTTATGGTCATCTCCCATGACCGCTGGTTCCTCGACCGCATCGCCACCCACATCATCGCTTTTGAAGGCGATGCCCATGTGGAGTTCTTTGCGGGCAACTACCATGAGTATGAGGCCGACAAAAAGCGTCGCCTGGGTGAGGAGGGCGCCAGGCCCCACCGCCTGCGTTACAAGCCCATCGTGCGCTAAGGCCTTTTCTCGGGTAACGCCGGATGGCCCGTATCTCCAGAGGATGCGGGCCATTGAGTCCCGGAAATGCGGCTTGGCGCCTTGACTTTTGTGCAGCATCTCCTTATCTTCTCAGCCCTTAAGAATTATCCGCAGGAAGTGTCTCATGAAGCGTACTTTTCAGCCTAGCGTCGTTCACCGTAAACGGACCCACGGTTTCCGTGCCCGCATGGCCACCAAATCCGGCCGTCTCGTACTCAAGCGACGCCGTGCCAAGGGCCGTCAGCGTCTCTGCCCGTAAGCCGATGAACCCGGCGCAGGTGCATCCTCATCGTTTTACCCGCGAGGATCGCCTCCGCCAGAAGGCGGCCATCCAGCGCACCCTCAAGCAGGGGCGTAAGAAGGTCTTCCCAGAATTGGTGATCTACACTTTGCATAACGAATTGCCGCACCCTCGTCTGGGTTTGGCAGTGAGCCGCAAGGTGGGTAATGCCATAGTCCGTAACCGCGTCAAGCGGCGCCTGCGCGAAGCCTTTCGCCAACAGCCGACGCGCGCACAGGGGCGGGATGTGTTGGTCGTGGCGCGGGCGGGTGCCCGGCAACTCAGCATGCGGGCCATGGGCGTCTATTTCCAGCAATTGCTGGGGAAGGCATGAGCGCACGGCGCGTGGCCGTCGTTGTGGTGCGCGGCTATCAGTATGTCATCAGCCCCATGCTCGGACACCACTGCCGCTTTTACCCGACCTGTTCCGAATATACCTGTCAGGCCATCGAACGCTACGGCATTGCCAAGGGTTCCTGGCTGGGCATCAAACGCATCAGCCGCTGCCATCCCTGGCAGCCCGGCGGTGTCGATCCCGTTCCTTAAAACGCCTTGGGGCCCCATGGATACTCAGAAGACTATTCTTGCCTTTGCACTCGCTGTGGTCATTTTCCTGCTGTTTCAGGCATGGCAGGAACAGAATGCGCCGAAACCGGTTACGCCGACCGCCGTCCACCAAAGCGTTACGACTCCCAGCACGCCAACACCCGCTGGGGCTTCCGCGCCAGCGGCAGTGGCCACACCGATAGTCGCGCCGGTCAGTACCAGTTTCCGACCGGCGACAGGACCCACGGTGCCTTTCCAGACACCGGTGTTCACTGGCCAGATCGGCCTGAACGGCGGTGATATTCAAAACCTTGGCCTGCGTCATTATCCGCAGGCGGTGGATAATCCCGCACCTTACCCGATTCTCGACACGGCAGCCGCTAGGCTCACCATACAGCAGAGTGGTTTCGTCAGCAGCGACGGACAGACCCTGGTTGCCCAGTTTGCCGTTCCTGCCGTTCAGAGCGCCGATGGCCAGCCCATCATCCTCACCGGCAAGGCCGGTCCCCTGACCGTCAAAAAAACATGGACATTCCAGCCCGACAGCTATGTGGTGGAGGAACACATCACCATCACCAATAGCGGCTCTGCGCCTTGGAGTGGCAGCTATTTTGACCAGTTCCTGCGCAATGACCGTGCCAAAAGCCACATGTTTATGTCGATTTTTACCGGTGCGGTGCTTATGCATAAGGGCAATTTCAGCGAGCAGAGTTTTAGCGACATCCGTGATCATCCAGTGCTAAAGGCGGGCCCCGGCTGGGCAGGGATGATGGATCATTATTTCCTTGCCGCCATCCTGCCACCAGAGCATGCCCAGACCCAAGTCTATGCGCGCCCCTCGGGTGCCAATTATGTCGCCGGCACCAGTACTCCGCTGCCGATCCTGGCACCCGGCCAGAGCACCACCATCACCCAGCAACTCTTCCTTGGACCGAAGCAGCAGCAGACCTTGGCTGCCATGGGCCGCGGCTTGGAGCAGACCGTGGACTACGGCTGGTTCGCCGTCATCGCCGAGCCCATGCACGTGGTGCTGACCTGGTTCCATGGACTGGTCGGCAACTGGGGTCTGGCGATTATCCTGCTGGTCATAGTGGTCAAGTCCATCTTCTTCTACCCCTCAGCTATCAGTTACCGCTCCATGGCCAACATGCGCAAGTTGCAGCCCAAGCTGGAGAAACTGAAGAAGGAGGTTGGTGACGATCGCCAGAAACTCGGCGCGGCCATGATGGAGTTGTATCGCAGCGAAAAGGTGAACCCCATGGCGGGCTGCCTGCCCATCGTGCTGCAGATGCCTTTCTTTATGGCCCTGTACTGGGTGCTGGTGGAGAGTGTGTCCCTGCGGCAGGCGCCCTTTATCCTCTGGATTCATGATCTGGCCATACCGGATCCTTACTATATCCTGCCCCTGCTCATGGGCGTGTCCATGTTCTTCCAGCAGCGCCTCAATCCGGCACCAGTGGACCCGATGCAGAAGCGCATCATGTCCGCCCTGCCGGTGATCTTCGCGGTATTCTTCTCCTTCTTCCCGGCGGGTCTGGTACTGTACTGGCTGACCAACAATTTGGTCTCCATCGGCCAGCAGTACTTGATCACCCGCCATATCATGGCGGCCAAGGACTAGGGTGGAACAGTCCGTGTTGAGTTAAGGGCATGGACTACCAACAGGGAGACACTATTGTCGCGATTGCCACGCCGCCAGGAGAAGGCGGCGTTGGCATTTTGCGCCTTTCTGGACCAGAGGCCTTGTCCATCGCGACGGCACTCTGCGGCGGATCAAAAGTAAAATCACTGGCACCCCGCCATGCCCATTTTCGCCGCTTTCACGCTCGCGACGGCAGTATTATCGATCATGGTATAGCCCTCTATTTCCCCGCCCCACACAGTTACACCGGTGAAACCGTCGTTGAACTGCAGGGCCATGGCAGCCCGTTGGCCCTCGCCAGCCTGCTCACCGAGGCCATCGCTCTGGGTGCGCGGGCGGCGCGTGCCGGCGAGTTCAGTGAACGGGCCTTTCTCAACGGTCGTCTTGATCTTGCTCAGGCCGAAGCGATTGCCGACCTCATCCACGCCCGTAGCGACGCCCAGGCACGAGCCGCAGCGGCGAGCCTGGAGGGTGCCTTCTCGCAGGCGGTCGATGGCATCCATGGCCAGCTCTTGCAACTCCTCGCCCTCGCCGAGGCCGGACTGGATTTCAGTGAAGAAGACCTCGGCGATGCCCACGAACAGGCCATCGCCGATGGCCTGATGCGGCTGGAAGGCCAGATTGCCCATCTGCTCAAGCAAGCACAACAGGGCGCCCGACTCGCCCGCGGCGGTCGCGTGGTGCTTGCCGGACGACCCAACGTCGGCAAATCCAGTCTGATGAACGCGCTCGCCCAGCGCGAATCGGCCATCGTCACCGCCATCCCCGGCACCACCCGCGACCTGCTCCGCGAAGAAATCGTCCTCGACGGCCTGCCGGTGGAGCTCATCGATACCGCCGGGTTGCGCGCGGCCACGGATGCCGTGGAGGCGGAAGGCATCGCCCGCGCCCGCAACATACTGCACAATGCGCAACTGATCCTGCTGGTGGCCGATGCGAGCACGGGATGGCAGGCGGAGGACGAAGCCATCCTGCGCGATTTGCCGGAAGGACCGCGCCGTATCATCTGGAACAAGCTGGATCTGGTTCCCGTCCCACCCTTTACCCCTGCAGGTGAGGTGGCTATTGCCGTCTCCGCGCAAACTGGCGAGGGCCTCGACGTATTGCACCGCGGCTTGATTGAAGCACTCGGCGTACCGGGGGACAGTTGCCCCTTCAGTGCCCGCCGCCGCCACGTCGAAGCGCTGGAAAACTGCCTGCATCAGCTCGGCGCCGCGCGCGGCATGTCCCAACCGGGGGATGTCCCCGAACTGGTCGCTCAGTCTCTGCGTGAGGCCGCTGTGGCGCTGGCCAGCATCACCGGCCGTATGGATGTAGAAGATATTCTCGGCGAGATTTTTTCGCGCTTTTGTATCGGGAAATAAAGCGGGACTCATCCAAAAAACTTAACTTATTTGAAGAGAGTCGCTATCCTATGGAATGGACTCCGTATTCTCGACAGAAAAGAAAATACTGGTAGGCTTTAGCCTAGCCGTGTTGGCGCTTATCCTGGTGGGGGCTCTGGCCTTTCGCACCGCAGCTGGCTATGTCCGAGCCTCTTATTGGGTGGAGCACACTCAGACGGTGCTACGGAGCCTTGACCGCTGTTGGGCGCTGATCAATGAGGCGGAAACTGCGCAGCGCGGCTATCTCCTTACTGGCAATTCTTTCTATCTCCAGGAACGTCAGGATGCAATCCAGCGTTTTCAGACGGTGCTGGATGATTTGCCGAACAAGGTGACGGACAACCCACTCGAAGTGCGTCGGGCGGTGGCGCTACGGCAGCAGGCGCAGAGACGTTTAGAGATTCTTGACAGTGTTCTTGACGCTTACGAAAAGCAGGGCCTTCCGGCGGCCCAGGCGATGCTTGGTGCGGGCGAAGGGATCGCCGAAATGACAGCGGTGCATGATCTGGTCGAGAAGATGCGTGCGACCGAAAGTGGTCTGCTCAAGAAACGCACCGAGGCGGCCCAAGAGGCGGGCGAGGCAACGTTATGGGCCATCGGAATCACGGTTGTCTTGCTGATTGCCCTGCTTACCGGACTCTTTTGGCAAATTAGAAAAGAGGGGCGTGAGCGTCGCGAAGCGGAAAGAGGGCTGGAAGAATCCCTGCGTATTGAAAGCAGTCAAGGACAGATTCTTGCACTCTTTAGTGGTTCCAGTTTTGGGTTAACCGAGATCCTTCAACAAGTTCTGAGCATCCTGGCGGAGAATCATCCCTTCCCGGTCTCTGCATTTTATCGCTACGACGAATGGCAAGGCCACTTTGTTCTGGCTGCGCACCGGGGCACCGATAGACAACTGGCAACCAGTTTTCAGCGTGGAGAGGGGGTTCTGGGCGAAGCGGCTGTGTCAGACCATCTACAACGCTTGCGACAACCCGATGACAACTCTGGGTTTCTGGTGGACGCAGGGGTCTGTCAGTTTCGACCTGCAGAGATCGCCATGGTGCCGATCCGTTATCAGGAGCAGCGATTCGGGGTGCTGGTGGTGGCCTCGCTACAAGCGCTAAGCGAGAGGAAGACCACCTTCCTGGATAAGCTTTCCCTAGAGATGGGCGCTGCCCTCAACCATATCGCTCAGAAAGAAAACCAGCAAATCATGGCCGTTGAGTTGCGTAAACAAAGCGAAGAGTTGCTGGAGAGAAATCAGTTGCTGCGCATGGCAGATCAGGCCAAGTCCGACTTTCTGGCCAATATGTCCCATGAGTTGCGTACCCCCCTCAATGCCATTATCGGTTTTTCCGAGTTGTTGAAGGACGGCGTCATGGGTGATCTTAGCCCTGAACAAAAAGATGCCACCGAGGATATTTTTGAAAGCGGCCAGCATCTCCTCTCTCTCATCAACGATATCCTGGACCTCTCGAAAGTGGAGGCGGGCATGATGAAGCTGGAGTTGGAAGCGACGAACCTCCACGATTTGCTCCAGGGTTCTTTGGGAATTGTCAGGGAGAAGGCAGTGGCCCACCAGATTCGACTGAACCTCGAAGTGGAACCAGATTTTCCTCCCGTTTACCTGGACGCGCGCAAGACCAAGCAGATTCTGTACAACCTGCTGTCCAACGCCGTGAAATTTACTCCCGAGGGCGGTCAGGTAACGCTCTGCGGGCGCAGAAGAAGCGATCTGTCCGGCCCTGAATATGCCGCCTACCCCGGTTGGCTCGAAATCAGTGTGGCCGATACGGGTATCGGTATCGCGAAAAAAGACCAGGGTCGGCTTTTCAAACCTTTTGTCCAGGCTGACAGTGGTTTGGATCGCCGCTATGAAGGTACTGGCCTCGGTCTTTCCCTCGTCAAACGTCTGGCAGAACTGCACGGTGGGCGAGTAACCATGGAAAGTGCGCTTGGGGAAGGGTCGACCTTTCATGTCTGGATTCCCTGGCGAGAGGAGACCGTTCTTGCAGAGGCGGATCCCGCGAAGGCGGTTTTCGCCTCCCAAATCGATCGCTCCGCCTTGGTGGTAGAGAATGACGACGCCACTGCGACCCTCCTGCAAGGTTACTTGAGAAGCGACGGATTTCGCGTACGCTGGGCTCGCGACTCCGTTGGCGGTTTAAATATGGCACGTGAAGAGCGCCCAGATCTCATCATTCTGGAGATGAATCCGCCAGGCAAGGACGGCTGGGATTTTCTTGCGGCCCAGCGCCAGGATGATCGCCTGGCCACCATCCCGTTGGTAATTACCAGTATGGATTCAGAACAGGGTTCGGGCTTCTCCCTCGGGAGTGTTCAAGTCCTGCAGAAACCAGTTGAAATGGAACGTCTGAAAGAAATCCTGCGAAAACTCGGGTTTGTGGTGACCAAACAGAATCGCCCCGTGATCCTGGTGGTCGATGACGATGCGCGGGCGGTGGAGATCATTAATCGCCAGCTGAGCAATGGCGGTTACGAGGTCATCAGTGCTTACGGCGGGCGGGATGCCGTGACCATGGCAGAACATCTTCATCCCGATCTTATCCTGCTGGACTTGATGATGCCGGAATTCAACGGCTTCGACGTAGTGGACGCGCTGCAGAAAAACCCAAGCATGGCGGCCATCCCGGTTTTGGTTTTGACGGCTAAAATAATTACGCCAGAGGACCGCCGTCGCCTGAATGGGCATATACTGAAGATCATGGAGAAGGCGGGTTTCAGGCGCGACCAATTCCTCGGGGAGGTGCACCGCGCATTGAGCACCGCCCATTCTCGCCAAGGGGAAGGAAGTGCCTAAGCGAATTTTGATCATTGAAGACAATATGGTCAACTATAAGCTTGCGGGTATTATCTTGCGCAAGGCCGGTTATGAAATTCTGCATGCGGGCGATGCAGAGCAGGGTGTTGCTATCGTCCGTGCCGAGCATCCAGACCTCGTTCTTATGGACATTCATTTGCCTGGCATGGATGGACTGACAGCGATCCGCATCCTAAAGGGAGATTCCGCGACGCAGAGGATTCCCATCCTGGCCCTAACGGCCTTGGCTATGAAAGGGGATGAGGAAAGCATTTTTGCCGCTGGTTGCGATGCCTATCTAAGTAAGCCGATAGGTCATCGGGCGCTTATAGATATTGTGGGTCGTTTTCTTTAGTCGTAGGAGGAAGCCGATGCCTGAACAGCGTGCCATGATCTTGGTGGTGGATGATGAGGGAAGTTGCCGTCGTCTGCTCACCGCCTTGTTGCAGAACGATGGTTATGAGGTGCTGGCGACATCCAGCGCTCAGGAGGCATTGGAGCGGCTTCAGGACCGCCGACCGGACTTGATACTCACGGACGGTATGATGCCTCAGATCAGTGGGTTCGAACTGGCGGCGCGGCTCAAGGCGGACTCCCGCTATGCTAACTTACCCATCATCGTCGTCACGGCCCTCGATGACCGCGAAACGCGTTTGCGCGCCTTGGAGGCCGGCGTAGATGATTTTCTCGGCAAACCGATAGACCGAGCGGAGTTGCGCGTGCGAGTACGCAATATTCTGCGGCTCAAGGATTATGGCGATCGAATTCAGCGGAACAATGAAATTCTGGAAACCACCGTCCGGCAGCGCACGGCTCAGCTGCACGATAGTTATTTGCAGACTATCGACGTTCTTCTGCGTGCCGCCGAGAAAAAGGACGAAGAAACTGGCGCTCATATTCAGCGCATCGCCTATTATTGTAAGGAGTTGGCACAGCAACTAGGCATGGGGAAAGATTTTGTGGACCTCATTTTTGTGGCGAGCCCTATGCACGACGTAGGAAAGATTGGGATTCCCGATCATGTCCTGCTGAAACCCGGTCCCTTGGATGTTGCGGAATGGGCCATTATGCGTACGCACACCACGCTCGGCGCTAATATTATTGGCCAACACAACGTTTCACTGGAATTACAGATGGGATGGGAAATTGCTCTGGGCCATCATGAACGATGGGATGGAAGTGGTTATCCTTTCGGTAGAAATGGCAATGAGATCCCTCTGCCGGCAAGGATGATGGCATTGGCAGACGTCTATGATGCCTTACGAAGTCGGCGGCCTTATAAAGAACCGTTTGATCATGAAAGAGCAACGGATATTATCTTAAAAGGAGATGGACGGGTCAAACCAGAGCATTTCGATCCTGATGTTTTGGCTGCATTTCCTCGCGCAGCCCCCAGTTTTGCGGAGTGCTACGCCGCATTAACCGATTGTGACATCTCTTAGGAGGCAGGATCATTTGCATCGGTTGCCCAATGCATGCGGAATAAAAATCAGCAAATACCCACCGGCAAAGCCGATGGGTATTTGCGATTGCCAAGCCCTCAAATGTCAGAACGCAACAAATGCGGTAATTGCGATCTCATTGTCAGCGGCGCCAGCGACGCTTTGAGCTATTGATTTTGCTGGACTAGGTGGAATGCTAGACAGATGAGGTATGTTTACGCTTCTAACGAAATAATCAACCATTACCCTGGTAAACTTTGTAATATGATATTGGCCACCAATCGCCCAGGTTTTGAATATTCTCTCCTGTTGAGCGATATTGGGTAACCGGTCATAGACGTCATAGCGCAGGTCAAGCTCCAAACGGTTGGTCACAAAAAGCCCGCCGGAAACATAATATCCGCTAGCCTTATTCTGACTTCCAGGGTAAATCTGGGCGTCTGTGAGCGTAGGTGGTGCTGCTAGATATGTGTTAAATACTGCAGGAGCATCAATCATCCCGGAACCGCGCATATATTCGAACTTCGCCCATCTTCCCCAACGGTGCATGTATCCCTGCGTATACGTTATGCCAAGGCCATCCCTGGTCATGGAGTTAGATTGCCCATTAAAAATAGGGTTCGCATGCTGATACCAGAGGAATCCCGTCACATCACTGCGGAATGGCCCATGATCGGGTCCAAATCCCTTTAAAAGGTAAGATGCCTGCAGGCGCGCGGCAACCAGTGGTCCGTTTGAGGTGTTAGTCCCTGTTAGCCGCCCAAAGTTGCCGACCATAACCCCATATGCATACTCCATATTCCCTGCATGAAACCAATCCATTACTTCTGCGCCAGGATACCGGAACGCATTATTCCCCAATACGTTTGTCCCAGGAACAGAATAGCTGCCGGGTGTACCACCTGGCTTATAAGGGTTAGAGGTGTTTGTAGCTGAATAAAACGGCTGCAATATTAATTGTTGGGTGACCGTGGTATAATTAAATCCAAATGCAAAGTTTGGGTATCCCTGCATGGCCTCTTCTGCCCCGGGTGCGCGGATGATACCCGCTTCAATGCGGGCACCAGGTATATAACTAAATGTAGCATGGGCATCCATAAGCTGCGGCGTGTAGTTGCCGCCAACGTGAGTAAACTGATTGTTCCCAAACTCGCCGGCCATCATGTATGAAATATGCTTATTGATGTTCCCCCGCAGCATAATGTGCGCGAAGAGAATATTAAATGATTTGCTGGAGGTGTCTTGTGGAGCCACCAAGTTGATTTTAGGGACCTGGCCGTTTACTGCCGTGGTTCCATTCATATACTTGTATAGCGGGATAATGAATCCGCTGAGGTGCACGAGCGGTGCTTTTGGTGGAGAAATGCCTTCCAACTTGAACCAATTTGCAGCGCTGGCCGATTCTATTGACCCTGTAGCCAGAGCGGCACAGGCAAGCGCACAGCTGATAAATTTTACTGTTCTCTTTTCCTTCCTCATCTCGATCTCCTTTAGGCATCGCGCCAGGCGTGCTCATTTAGTTATCTGTTACTCAGCTGTTCTACAACGCCTTAATCCTTCATTACATGGGCGGCCGTGATAGCCAAAACTGAGTTCTTTAACTACTCAATGCAACAACACCAGAAACTTAGCCAGACCAATGGTTGGTTAATAAAAGTGCGTATATCCATGCTATTGGCCAAGCCGATAACATGGATATAAATGCTAACTGTTAGGGTTTACCGTTTTTAACGAGGTCGCCATAATCCAATCCCAAGAGCTGGTAAGGTAGACGGTACCGCCAAGGATGGCTAACAATAGTGAAGACAAAAGAATTTTGTTATATGGAATATCTTTATGTACAATACCCGGCACGTTAGACCTCCAAAAATGAAAACAGGAATCCTGTCGCAGCATAGGTGATGTATGTACTCGGAGACCTATAGAAAGCATTTCCCCCTATAGATTCTCGATTCTCACCCTACATATAAGGCTACGACTATAATCTATAGCATGTATCGTGCCAGCTATATGAAGATGGCAGGGTGCTGTTTTGTTTTAATATTCTTATGATGGAGAGGGTCAAGGGGCGCGCGAATGAACCAAACGGCGCATCTGAACGGTGAAGTTGTGCCAAAAGGGCCAGCGAGTGCCCATTCCGGTCACGTTTGACCACACCAAGGTAGGGACTATGCCGACAGCCTGACATCCCCGGGGGATGTGTGATGGTCGGCGGTGCCGTAAAGCAGGTCAGCAGGCTGGGTTAGGGTGGTTGATATGAAGTCGTCCCAAGACGACCACCTAACTGCCGTGGTTATTCCTTCTCGCCGCCCAGCAAATCCTCGTGGTCGCCGATGAGCCCGAGGTTTTTCATGCGGGTGCGCAGTTGCTTGCGGCTGATGCCGAGCAGAATGGCGGCCTGGCTCTGGTTGAAGTGGGTTTTGTTCAAGGCCGAAACGACCGCTTCGCGCTCTACCGCGTGAAGGCCATAAGTCCCGCCGGCGGGGAGTGCTCTCTCCGTTTCCGCGATACGCATCTCATTCGGGAGGTCGGTCGTAAGTATGGTGCCGCTCCGATTGAGCACCACCAGCCGTTCGACGATATTCTCGAGCTGGCGGATGTTGCCGGGCCATGAATACGCGCTGATGGTGGCCAGCGCCGGGGCCTCGATATCCATTTCAGGCCTTCCGACGGCTGCGCAGACCCGGCGCAGAAAATGGCGCACGAGAGGGGCGATGTCCTCACGCCGTTCGCGCAGCGGCGGGATATGCAGCGGGATGACATTCAGGCGGTAATACAGGTCTTCCCGAAAACTGCCTTCTTCCACTGCTTTGGCGAGGTCCACATGGGTCGCGGCAATGATGCGGGCGGCGAGGCGCAAGGGCTGGTGCCCGCCAAGGCGCGTGTATTCCCGCTCCTGCAGGGCCCGCAGCAGCTTGACCTGCATGGGCAGCGGCATATCGCCGACCTCGTCCAGGAAGAGCGTGCCTGCGCCCACCATTTCTAACTTCCCCGCCTGAGTGCGCAATGCGCCCGTAAAGGCGCCCTTCTCGTACCCGAAGATTTCGCTTTCCACCAGATCCAGGGGGATGGCCCCGCAGTTGAAAGCGATAAAAGGCGCTTGGGCCCGCGGCGAGGCGATGTGTAGCGCCCTGGCGACCAACTCCTTGCCGGTGCCCGACTCCCCGGTAATAAGTACGCTAGAAGCGGCTGGCGCGATGAGATCAATCATCTCCAGCATCTCGAAGGTGCCCAGGCTCTCCCCGATGATGCCGTGGCGCGGCAGGTCCTGGCGGTGGGGTGGTATGGTGTAGCCGCGGCGGCTCAGGGCTTGGCGAATGACCGCGACAAGTTCCCCCTCGTCCACCGGTTTGGTCAGGTAATGCTCCGCGCCCGCCTTGATGGCCTGTACCGCCTGTTCGATTTCGCCATAGGCAGTGGCGATCAACACCGGAATCTCGGGCCAGCGTTCCTTGATGTGCCTTAGCAGCTCGGTGCCGCTCATCCCCGGCAAACGCTGGTCCGTAAGGACCAGGACGGGAATATCCCGAGCCATGACCGCCAGCGCTTCTTCCGCCCTTTCGGTTTGTATGGTCGAGAATCCCTCGGCCTCCAGGATGGCGGCGAGTACACTGCGCAGATTTTTTTCGTCCTCGACGATGAGAATTTTCTGGGATGGCATGCCGATGGTTTTTTCAATACCCCTAAAATGACGATACCGATGTGTGGGCCATCAATCGGAACGCTGCGGAGGCAGGCAGAGCGCGAATTCCGCTCCCTCATCCCGTTGGCGCAATTCCACCTGGCCGTCGTGAACCATCATGATCTTGGTGACCACCGCCAGCCCAAGGCCGCTACCCTTCGCCTTCCCTGTCACATAAGGCTTGAAAATGTCACTGACCCGCTCCGGTGGCACCCCTGGGCCATTGTCCACAACCCCGGTCACGAACTGACCATTGCCTTCGCGCCGACCGTATAGGGTAATGCAGCCACCCTGGTTCGGCAAGGCTTCGACAGCGTTGAGCAGCAGGTTGCTGATAGCCTGCTCCAACAATTGAGGATCGACGATAACCTGCAGGGATGGAAGGCAATCTATAGTAAGGGCAATATTTTTGGCCTCCAAATCCGTCGCGTGCCGCTTGCTGCTGCGTAAGAGCAACTCCAGCGCGGATACTTCTGTGAGCTGTATATGGTAAGGACGCCCGAAATCCAGGAAACCCTGGGTCATGTCATACAGTCGCTGGACCTCTTCTTCGATGATATTGATGAAATCCTGCCGGTTCACCGGCTGCTCGTAGCGGACCAGATATCGCGCCGCACCGCGCAAGGACGAAAGGGCGTTGCGGATTTCGTGAGCCACCTGGGCCGACATCTCTCCAATCGTGGCCATGCATTGCATCGCCTGTTGCCTCCGGTGTAACTTGTTGAGTTCCATCAGGTATTGTTGCAGACGCTGTTCCAGCCTCTTGAAGCCTTCCTCTAGGTGCGTCATCTCGTCGCCATCCGCCGGAACGGGGGGATATGGCGAGAAACCGTCTACATGGAGCCGCGACTCCATGTCTGCCATCTTCTGCGAGAGGCGCAGGATGGGGCGGGTGAAGGCCTTGCCGATCAGCGATGCACCGATGAGGCCAAGGAAAGCCGTGATAATGCCAAGAAAGGAAAGACGCCTAATCGCAAGGTCCATGCGAGTATCCACTATGTTTTGGATAGCGTCGTTATTGGGATGCAGGCTTACATAGCCTAGCATATGCGACCCAACACGGATGGGGGCCGTAAATTCCGCGCGCCCCGAGCTTGGCGGCACTGGTTCTTGTCGGCCGATCGCGGTTAACTGCGTACTCGCGATTATTACGCCTTGCTGATTTATTATGATTGCATGACGGATAAGCGGATTGCTCTCGACCTGCTTAATGAGTTTGAACAGCGCGCTCCCATCTTTGAGTAATAGAGGGCCAGCGGCATCGTGGGCAAGTCCTCGGCTGAGATGGAGAACTTTGCCATGAATCCGCCCCTCCATATTTTGTTCGACGGCGGTGTAAAGAAACAGGACGATCGTCCCATAGATGCCAGCTATGAGCATGAGCACAAAGATCATACTTTTGGAACGCAGGCTCAAATGGCGCCAGAAATTAAGGGCCATGGCGCGACTGAGGTGTGCAGTCAATAGTAGACACTCATACTCATGTTTCAATCGGCCCGTTCAGTTTCAGTGATCTGCCGGATGAATACGGCAGATACCAGATAGCCAAGGCGTGAGTGAGGCCCTTGGCGGTTATGGAAAACCTCAGTTGACAGAAATTCTCTCGACCGTTTCGGTACTGTACTGAATCTGTGCCTGCGTACCTGGGATTGCCAAGAGGGGATTTATCACTAGCTAATTTGTGGTGGCGCTTCAGGGACTCGAACCCCGGACACGCGGATTATGATTCCGCTGCTCTAACCAGCTGAGCTAAAGCGCCGTGAGGCGCAAATTAAAGCCCTAACCTGTGCGTCTGTCAAGGGTGGCGGCGCGGTAATTCGCCCATTCATCGTCAGCGCAGCAACCGGCGAGTGAATAGGCGCCACGCAAGCACATAGGCCACCAGGGTGTACAGCAGCAGCACGCCCATGTGGTACAGCACCTCATGGGGCAGGTGCCCGGTCAGCAGCGGCCGCAGCAGGGCCACCGCATGGGTCAGGGGCAGCACCTGTGCCAGTTGTTGGGCAAAGGGTGGCAGCGAATGGAGCGGATAGAAAACGCCGCAAAAGAGAAACATCGGCGTCACCGCCAGAGTGAAATAATACATGAAGAAATCATAGCTCTTTGCCAGTGCCGTCATGACCAGCGCCAGCCCACCAAAACTCAGCCCCGCCAGCAGAACGACCGGTAGCGCCAGGAACACCCAGGGGCCTTGTATGGCGCCAAAAAAGCTGGCCACGATGATGATGGCCACGGCGCTGATCAAGCCTTTCACCGCGCACCAAAGCACCTCGCCGGTGAGAATGTCGCTGACCCGCAGGGGGGTGGCCAGCATTGCTGCGTAGGTGTGCTGGGCGCTCATCCGGGTAAAGGCTGAGTACAGACCCTCGAAGCTGGCCGTATTCATCACACTGCTGGCGACAATACCGGAGGCGATGAAGGTAATATAGGGCATTCCGTCCATCCGCCCGACGAAGTGCCCCAAACCATAGCCCAGCGCCAGCAGATAAAGGAGCGGGTCGCCAAAGTTGCCGAGCATGCTCGGCACCAGCAACTTGCGCCAGACGCCAAAGTTGCGCTGCAAAACGGCAAGCGCACCGGCCCCCGGTAAGATTTCGCCAATCGGCATTATTCGCTCTCCTCCCGCAGATCGCGTCCCGTCAGGCGCAGGAACACATCCTCCAGGCTGGCGGGACGCTGTATCCAGCGATAGGCTGGATCCTCCGCAAAGTGCATCAGCAGCGGACTCAAATCCGTCCCATAGCAGATCAGGGTATCGCCCACGCGCTCACTGACGCTCACCCACTGGTGATGCAGGTCCTGCGGGTCCGGCAGTTCACCGTCCACCCGGCGCAATTCGACGACGTCCCCAGGGATATGGGTGGCGATCAGGCCGCGCGGACTGTCTTCCGCCAGAATCCGGCCATGGTCGATGATCCCGACCCGGTCTGCCAGACGCTCCGCTTCGTCCATATAATGTGTGGTCAGGAGCAGGGTGGTGCCTTGCCGCCGTAGTTCGCGCAGACGCTGCCAGATGAGATGACGGGCCTGGGGGTCGAGTCCGGTGGTGGGTTCGTCCAGCAGCAGCAGTTTGGGGGCGTTAATCAGGGCGCGGGCGATGGTCAGGCGGCGTTGCATACCGCCGGACAGAGAGTGGATCGGTTGTGCGGCATAGTCGCTGAGGGCCATAAACTCCAGCAACTCGGCGCTGCGCTGGCGGATCAGCGCTTTCGGCAGGCCGAAGTAGCGGCCGTAGGTCCAGAGGTTTTCCTGCACGGTAAAATCGGGGTCCAGGTTATCCGTTTGGGGCACCACCCCCATGTCTGCCCGCGCCGCACGCCCCATTTCTGCGAGCGCCCGACCACCGATGCGAATCTCGCCGCCATCGGTTGGCGTCAGCCCCTGAATCGCCCGCACCGTGGTACTCTTGCCCGCCCCATTGGGACCGACCAGGGCAAAGCACTCGCCGGCGGCAACGGCGAAGTCTACCCCGCGCAGCACCTCGCGTCCGCCATAACGCTTATGCAGTACTCGTAGTTCAAGAAAAGCTGGATTCACGACAGAGGCCACGGGCTCCTATCTCGCTTTCTTCGTCATTGAGGGACTGTAACAGCGCAGCCTGCAGGGCATTCAGTTGACCATGAAAAAAGTGATCTGCGGGAAGCAAAATCTTCCTGGGCTGAACGGGCAGGGTGTCAACCCAATTTTCCACGCTCGCAGCGGGTACCAGTTCGTCCAGTTCGCCTTGAATCAGGGTCCACGGACAGGAGGGCGCTGGCAGGACCTTGAAATCAAAGAGATTAACGGGCGGAGCGACGGTCAGAAGTCGGCTGATGCGGGGATGACGGTGTACGCTGCGATAGGCCACATAGGCTCCGAAGGAAAATCCGGCCAGCCAGATATCGAAGCCGGGGCGGCGCTCCTGCACCCAGTCGAGCACCGCCAGGCAATCCTCGGTTTCGCCACGACCATCGTCATAGACGCCGCCACTCTCGCCCACTCCGCGAAAATTGAAACGCAGCGAGGGGATGCCTAACTGGTTGCAGGTTCTGCTGAGATAATGCACGACCTTATTGTTCAATGTGCCGCCATAAAGGGGGTGCGGATGGAGAATGACCGCCACCGCGCCGCGCGTCTCTTTATCGGGGCACGCCGTGATACCCTCCAGTACACCCGCCGGACCCGGAATGATAACGCGCTGGCCTACACATTCCAGGCTGGCGAGTTCGCCGCCATCGTAGAGGTGACTCCGGTCGATAGGCAGCATCAGATCCGCAGCCGTTCGACGGGCAGGCCGTCGCGCAGGTGGGAGTCGACGATTTCGCGCACATCATCGGCGTCTACATAGGTGTACCAGACGGCATCAGGATAGACTACGGCAACCGGCCCATCGCTACACCGTCCCAGACAACCGCAGCGATTGACGCGAACCTGTTTTTCGCCATGGATACCGAGGGCTTTGGCGTGCTTCCTGGCCACGTGAAACATCTCTTCGGCGAGGCCGCTGTTATTGCAGGCCTGCTCGCCATTGTCGCGATGATTCAGGCAAAGAAACATATGCCGTTGATAAAAAGCACCTTCCATAAGCGTTGACCCTCTCTTCATACAGGGACATCATACCCGAATTAGCCCTTACTGACAGCGTGCGGAGATGCCATGTTCAGCGATCAAGTCATCGCCAATATCGATAATGCCTTGCGTACCCTGACCGGACAGCAGATTGGCAGCGATCGACCGTATCCGGCCACGGGCGTTCCCGACACAGTCCTGCGTCCCTGGGAACGACAGCGGGCCGGACGCATGATGCGGGTCAATCATGCGGGTGAGATCATGGCGCAGGCGCTTTATACGGGGCAGGCGACCGGCACCAATGACCCTGAGTTACGCGAGCAACTACAGCAGGCGCGAACCGAAGAAGAAGATCATCTGCGCTGGTGTGAAGCCCGCCTGCGGGAGCTCAACAGTCGCCCAAGTCTGCTCGCCCCACTCTGGTATGGGGCGGGCTGGGGCATGGGCTTTCTGGCCGCCCGTCGCGGTCGCGCCAGCAATCTCGGTCTGGTCGTCGCGGTGGAAAATCAGGTGGAAGAACATCTCAACAGCCATCTGGATGAACTCCCGGCCGATGATGAGCGCAGCCGCGCCATTGTGGCGCAGATGCGGGATGACGAAGTCGGGCACGCCGAAAAAGCGGAAGAACTGGGTGCAGGAAAACTCCCCATGCCAGTACGTATGGCTATGGGAATTTTTTCAAAAGTCCTGACCCAGGGAGCGCTCTGGATATAATCGCTTAGGAGGGATTGCTGCTGGATGCCCGGACCGGACGCATGTTCAATTCCGTACCACCCGGCAAATGAATGCGATAACGACCGGCACGTACGGCCTCCGCCATACTGCCAATGGTCTGCTTGTTGAGCAGGTCGACCACCTCGGCCTTGAGCGGCTTCCACTGAGTATGCACGGGGCAAGCGGTTTCATCGGCACAAGTCTTGAGGCCCAGTACGCAGCCCTGACCAAAGGGTTGGCCTTCCACGATCTCGACTATGTCGAGGATGTTCATCTGCTCCGCGCCGGGACGCAGGACAAAACCGCCGCCGCGACCCTTGAAGGAGTCCAGCACTCCGCGTTTAGCAAGATCCTGCAGGATTTTCGCCAGATACTGTGCAGGCACTCGCAAATAATCGGATATGTCCCGACTCAGCACCGGTTCTCCGGGCGGCTGCGCGGCCAGATAAATCAGGGCCTGTAAGGCATATTCGCTGGTTTTACTCAGTAGCATAACGGTATCCTCAGCATTCTTCTCGAATTTCATAGTCATGGGTGATCACCGCGGTTTTGCCCAGCATGATGCTGGCCGAGCAATATTTTTCTGCGGACAGATCAATGGCGTGGGCTACCCGCTTGGGGTCGAGTACCTTGCCGGATACCACAAAATGCAGATGAATCTCGGTGAATACTTTGGGCTCTTGATCCGCACGCCGGGCACTTATTTCCACGACACAGTCGCGGATGTCTTGCCGGGACTTCTGGAGGATCATCACCACATCAATACTGGAGCAGCCGCCCAGACCCATCAACAGGAGTTCCATCGGGCGCGGCCCGAGATTCCGCCCGCCAATCTCGACGGAACCGTCCATGACCAGGGCGTGACCGCTATCGGCTTCAGCGACAAAACTCATCTGCTCAGGACCCATCCACTGTACACGTGCCTTCACAAACCACTCCCTATTCCCGGAAATTACAGATTCCCATTTAATGACAATCAACTAGTCGTGTAAACTGCATTTAGTCAAAAAACAGACGTTTTAGGGCCTCTCCCGGTTGTGTGGCGCGCATAAACGCCTCGCCAACGAGAAAGGCGGCTACCCCCGCAGCGCGCAGGGTCGCCACCTCTTCACTGCGGCGAATGCCACTTTCGGTGACAACTATCCGCCCCTCGGGAATCTCCGGCAGCAGTTTCAGCGTGGTTTCAATCTCGGTGACAAAGCGCCGCAGGTCCCGGTTATTGATGCCGATCAGGGGAGTACGCAATTTTAATGCGCGCCGCAACTCGGCACCGTCATGCACCTCTACCAGTACCGCCATACCCAGGCCCTGCGCGGTGGCTTCCAGGTTCTGTAGTTCGGCATCGCTCAGGGCCGCGACGATGAGCAGGATGGCATCGGCCCCGATGGCGCGTGCTTCCCAGACCTGATAGGGATCAATACAGAAATCCTTGCGCAATACCGGCAGTGTGCAGGCCTCGCGGGCGGCAGTCAGATAGAGGTCAACACCCTGAAAGTAGTGTTCAAGA
>JAKAFG010000143.1 GCA_021818125.1 Pseudomonadota bacterium
AGGAAACGGGGCAGATTTTGATCGCCGCAGCAACCCGGCGGGCGCGCTCCCGGGCTTCCTCCACGTCATCGGCGCATGCAATACCTACCCCGAGGCGCCTGAGCTTGCTGGCCGTCGGCTTGCCGAAAAGCCGCAGATCGCTTTCCGGCACCGCCAGCGCCTCCTTCAGTCCCGAATACACCGGCCCCCAGCCCAGATCCTTCCCGCGAATCACCGCAGACGCCGCCGGACGCCGGAAGCCCGGATCGACCGGCAAACCCAAAATGGCACGCAGGTGCAGGTCGAACTCACTCTGACGCTGACTGGCCAGGGTCACCAGACCCGTATCATGAGGGCGCGGCGAGAGCTCACTGAAGATGACCTCTTCACCGCGCACGAAAAACTCCACTCCGTACAGCCCCCGTCCGCCCAGATTGCCGGTCACCAATTGCGCCATCTTTTCCGCCTGCTGCAAAGCGGTATCGCTCATCGGCTGCGGCTGCCAGGATTCCACATAATCACCGGCCTCCTGACGATGCCCCACAGGCGCGCAAAACGTCGTCCCAAAGGCAGAACGCACGGTCAGCAGGGTAATCTCGAAGTCGAAGTCCACAAAGCCCTCGACAATGATCCGCTGACCGCCGACCCGGCCCGCCGTCTGCGCCTCCTGCCAAGCCAGCGCCAGCTCCGCCGCGCCGCGCACCACGGACTGGCCCTTACCACTGGAGGACATGACCGGCTTGATCACACAGGGAAAGCCCAGCACCGCTGCCGCCGCTTCCAACTCTGCCAGCGTTCCGGCGAAGCGATACGGCGATGTCGGCAAACCCAACTCTTCCGCAGCGAGGCGGCGGATACCCTCGCGGTCCATGGTCAACTGTACTGCCCGTGCCGAGGGCACCACGGTGGCCAACCCCAGCGCCTCGATTTCCGCCAGCGCGAAAGTCGCAATAGCCTCAATTTCCGGCACCACAAAGTGCGGACGCTCGCGTTTGACAATGGCCAGAATGGCCTCTGGATCGGTCATATCCAGCACATGGGAACGATGGGCGACTTGCATGGCCGGCGCATCGGCGTAACGATCCACCGCAATAGTCTCTATCCCCAGCCGCTGCGCGGCTATCAGAACTTCTTTACCCAGCTCACCTGCACCGAGCATGAGCAAACGCGTAGCAGAAGCGGAAAGTGGTGTGCCCAGTTGCATGGAAATTTCCTTCGTAGCAGTAAAACGGCGACATAGAGGCCCAAACGTCTATACTCATGCTAACATTTTCGGGCAGGCGTGTACGCAAGGGAGCGAGTAATGAGTAACAAAAGCATCGGGATGGTCGGTCTAGGTCGAATGGGTGCCAATATGGCGCGGCGTCTGCATCTCAAGGGTCTGGAAGTCACCGTTTACAATCGCCATACCGAAAAAGCCACTGATCTGGCTAAAGAAACCGGCATGCACGCTGCCGAAAGTCTGGAAGCCCTCGTTCAGGCCTTGCCCGGCCGCCGGATCGTCTGGCTCATGCTTCCCGCCGGAGAAGCCACCCAGAGTCATATCGACTCCATTCTTCCCTTATTGAGCAAGGGCGACATACTGATTAACGGCGCGAATGCCTTTTATGAGGACTCCGTCGCCCAATCCAAAAAAGTGGAGGCGGCGGGGGTGCATTACATAGACGCCGGTGTTTCGGGCGGTGTCTGGGGTCTACAAGAGGGTTATGCCCTGATGGTCGGCGGTAGCCAGGAAGCCGTAGCTCAGGTAACGCCTTTTCTGGAGGCACTGGCACCGGGCGCCGACAAAGGCTGGTTACACTGTGGCCCCGTCGGCAGCGGCCACTTTGTCAAAATGGTCCACAATGGCATCGAATACGGCATGATGCAGGCCCTCGCCGAGGGCTTCGCCATTTTGCAAGGCAAAACCGAATTTGGGCTCGACCTCGCCAAGGTAGCCGAAATGTGGCGCTACGGCAGCGTCGTCCGCTCCTGGCTCCTTGATCTCACTGCTGACACCCTCGCCAAAGATCAGGTGCTCGCCGACATCGCGCCCGTAGTAGCAGACTCCGGCGAAGGCCTGTGGACGGCGCAGGCTGCTCTCTCGCTGAAAATCCCCGCGCCGGTCATCACCCTCGCCCTGCAAATGCGTTGGGCCTCTCAGGGGCGCGACGACTACGCCGCCAAACTCCTGGCGATGATGCGTAACCAGTTTGGCGGCCACGCGGTGCAAAAGGAGGGATGAATGAGTAACTGTAATTGTCAGTTCGTTATTTTTGGGGCTACCGGCGATCTCGCCAGCAAAAAACTTCTCCCCGCACTTTATCACCTGCATTGTGCAGGCAGAATGCCCGAAGAACTGCGCATTCTCGCCTTTGGCCGACGGCCTTGGGATGACAAAGCCTGGCAGGACTTTCTGCATGAGCAACTGGAAACTTACGCCAGCAATTACCACGCGGACCGCTTTGCCGATTTCTGCAAGCATTTTGAATATGTGCGCGGTGAAATCCATGAGCCGGAATCTTACGCCAAACTCCGCAGCCTGCTGACCCCAGAAGGTGCCGAAAAACCAGCGGGCACCATTTTTTATCTCGCTATTCGTCCGACCGATTTTGTTCCGGTAGTACAGCACCTTTCCGAGGCTGGATTCAATCAGGATGGCGACTACCGCATCGTCATTGAAAAACCCTTCGGTGATGATCTGGAAAGTGCCGTGCAACTCAATGAGCAGTTGCATCGTCACTTCCGTGAAGACCAGATCTATCGTATCGATCACTATCTTGGCAAAGAAATTGTCCAGAATCTGCTGGTTTTCCGTTTCGCCAACCTGGCGATTGAAGCGATATGGAACCGTAATTACATCGACCACGTCCAGATAACGGTGGCCGAAGATATCGGCATTGAAAATCGGGCTGGCTATTATGATCAGGCCGGTGCTCTGCGCGATATGCTGCAAAATCACCTGATGCAGATTCTCACCCTGGTCGCCATGGAACCACCACCTTCGCTGGAGGCAGATAGCCTGCGCGACGAAAAAGTCAAAGTCCTGCGCTCAATCCGCCCTATTCCCAAATCGGCCGTTACCGCCTATGCCATGCGCGCGCAGTATGGGCCTGGCGTTGTCCACGACAAACACGTCCCCGGCTATCAGGACGAGGCGGGTGTTGAGCCCAACTCGGTAACAGAAACCTTTGTCGCCGCCAAGTTTTACATCGATAACTGGCGCTGGCGCGGCGTGCCCTTTTATTTGCGTACCGGCAAACGTCTTACTGCCAAGACCTCCAGCGTGGCCATCCGCTTCCGTCATACACCGCAACAACTCTTCCGCGAAACCAGTATCGAACGTATTGAGCCCAACTGGATATTGCTCTCTCTGGAACCAGAGAGCCTTAAAATTGAAATCCAGGTCAAGGAACCGGGTCTGGAAATGCGCGTTCGCCCCGTACAACTCAACGCATCTTACCGCAAAGATGGTGAGCAGGAACTGGATGCCTATGAGGCCCTGCTGCTGGATGTGATGCAAGGCGACAAAGCCCTGTTCATCCGCTTTGACGAGGTCGAATGGGCCTGGCGCGTCGTCGACCCCATTATCAAGTCCTGGGGACGGGAGACCGACTACATCCTCACCTACCCCTCTGGCTCCTGGGGACCAGACGAGGCCACCCGGATTATGGACAAAGAAGACCACTACTGGCGCAATCAGATCTGAGTGAGCGCCCGGCGGAGGTCACCTCCGCCGCCGGTGCGGTGAGATGTCGTCCATTGCAAACAGCAAAAACCCCATAGAACTCAATAGCCCCAAGGTACCCCACAAAAAAGCGTAGCCGACAGACTACAATACAGCCCGGCTGCGCGGCATTATATCATTGGGCATTTTCAAACTTATACAAACAATACAGGCTAGTGCGATAATATGGCACGATCTATGCTAATAGCTATGGGCGAAGATCGTATTCTGATGACAAGGAGCCTAACCATGCAAAATCCCATTATTCCCGAACGCAAGATTGAGCAGCTTTCCGAGGTGATCAAAGCCATGTCTCACCCTTTGCGGTACAAGATTATCTGCCTGCTGGGACGAGGCGAAATGAGCATGCAAAGCCTCGTGAAAGCCATCAATACCAGCCACAGCAATGCATCTCAGCATCTTGCCTTACTGCAGGACAGCGGCTTGGTGCTGGTGCGACGGGTAGCCAGTCGTGTGTACTTTCGCATCCGTGATCAGCGCACTCTGCGTCTGCTAGCCATGAGCCACCACGTCCTCGCCTGACTTTCAATCTAACAGCGACATACCGCGCCGCAGAAACTCCGCGGCGCTCTCACCGGGTTCAGATGTACCCAGAAAATGACGCCATGCTCCCGCGCCATTTTGCCCAAAGCGCAGCCCATGCAAATGGCGGCTTAACCGCGGCGCCGGCAACGCCTCCCCCCACTGTTCCGCATATTCTATCAATCCAGATAAGATCATTTCGGGTTCTGGCAGGATCTCCCTGCGCCCCATGGCACGTTCAATTTCCGCCAATAGTAAGGGATGATGATAGGCAGCACGCCCGATCATTACCCCATCCACTGCAGAAAACTGCGCCGTCACCGCCGCCAAATCGTTAAAGCCTCCATTGATCTCAATGGTCAGATGCGGCAGCTCTTTTTTCAACTGATGCACCCAATCCCAGCGCAAAGGCGGCACGTCACGGTTTTCAGTCGGACTGAGGCCTTTCAGCCAGGCATTACGCGCATGAACAATGAAGTGTCGGCACCCCGCCACCGCGATGGTTTCGATGAAAGCACGCAGCGCCGCGTAGTCCTCTTCCCGATCCAGACCGAGACGGTGTTTCACGCTGACGGGCAAGCCACTTTCTCCCATAGCTGCCACCAACTCGGCGACCAGCTCAGGCGTCGTCATCAGACAGGCCCCAAAGCGGCCCTTCTGCACCCGCGGCGAGGGACAACCCACATTCAAGTTGAGGCCGTCATAGCCATAGGCATGCGCCATCGCTGCGACCGCACGCATCGCCGCCGGATCATCCCCCCCCAACTGCAAAATCAGGGGGTGCTCCGCCGCAGAGAATTCGAGAAATCGCTCAGGGTCACGCCCAAGAAGAAGCGCACTGGTGGTGACCATCTCGGTATAAAGCACACAGGAAGGGCATACCAGGCGCAGAAAATATCGACAATGGCGGTCTGTCCAGTCGAGCATGGGGGCTACGGACAGGATTTTATCCATCGCGGTATGCTTGTTTAGTTCGGCCACACCCTATCCCCCGACCTGGAAAAGCAGATAACTCAGGAAGAAATTACACTTCACAGGGCGCTCGCCGTACAAAATATCTCAGCGAATTTGGAGGCTGGGCCCGGAATCGAACCGAGGTACGCGGCTTTGCAGGCCGCTGCATGACCACTCTGCCACCCAGCCTTAAAAGAAAAGGGAAAGACTGAACGCTTTCCCTCGATTGTGGAGCGGGAAACGAGGCTCGAACTCGCGACCCCAACCTTGGCAA
>JAKAFG010000144.1 GCA_021818125.1 Pseudomonadota bacterium
AGGGTTTCCGCCTCTTCCAGAGAAGCCACGGCAAAGGCATCGACACCTGCCTCTGCCAGCACCGGGGCGCAGAGCGCGACATCATGTCCGTAGGCATTGGCTTTGACCGCCGCCATAATTTGCGCGTGGGGCGCATGCTGGCGCACCACGGCCATATTATGGCGCAGTGCAGCAGCGGAAATATGGGCAACAACAGGGCGAGTCATGTGACCATGATACCGCAAAGCACAGGAAAATCCCCTGGCAAAAATCAGTGCGCAGAAAGCTAATGCCCGAAACTATCCCCGGACGGCGCATAATTCTCAAAGCGGGTATATTCACCGAAGAAGCTCATTCGCACGGTTCCGATGGGTCCGTTGCGCTGTTTACCGATGATCACCTCGGCAATGCCCTTCACCTCTTCCTTGTCCTTGTAATACACCTCATCGCGGTAAAGGAAAAGAATCAGGTCGGCATCCTGTTCAATAGCGCCGGATTCGCGCAGATCGGACATCTGCGGACGCTTTTCGGTACGGCTTTCCAGACTGCGGTTGAGCTGCGAGAGGGCCATCACCGGGATGGACAACTCTTTGGCCAACGCCTTGAGCGAACGGCTGATCTCGGAAATCTCGGCGACCCGATTGTCACCCCTCCCCGGCACCTGCATGAGTTGCAGATAGTCGACCACAATCAGCGCCAAACCATGCTCTCGCTTCAGCCGACGCGCCCGCGAGCGCAAATCCGTCGGTGTCAGCGCCGCCGAGTCATCCGCGAACAACGGCGCATTGCCGAGTTCACCGATGGCATGGGCGATGCGCGGCCAGTCGTCATTACCCAGGCTGCCATTGCGCAGCCGGTGCTGGTCCACCCGCCCCCGCGACGAGAGTGCCCGCAAGACGATCTCGTCCGTCGGCATTTCCATGCTGAAAACCGCCACCGGCTTGCCTTCGTTACAGGCGACATGCTCAGCTATGTTCATGGCGAAAGAGGTTTTGCCCATACTCGGACGACCGGCGACGATGATGAGCTGGCCCGGATGCAGGCCGGAGGTTTTCTCGTCCAGATCGGCAAAGCCTGTGGACAGACCCGTGACGCCTTTTTTCTCGCGGGCGATGGTCTCGATTCGATCGATTACCGCCGGGAGTGCATCCTTGAGTTGCTTGAAGCCTTCACCGGCGCGCTGCTGCCCTTCGGCGAGCTGAAAGACCCGGCTTTCCGCCTCGTCCAACAGCGCCTGAGCTTCCCGCCCTTCCGGACGATAGGCCAGTTCGGCAATTTCCCGGCCAACCCGAATGAGGTCGCGCAGGGTAGCCCGCTCCCGCACGATCCGCGCATAGGCGAGCACATTGGCCGCCGAGGGTGTCTCGTTGGCCAACATGAGGAGATACTGCACCCCGCCCACCTCAGCAAGTTGCTCGTGATCTTGCAACCACTCGGAGACCGTGACGGCGTCTACCGCCCGCCCGGCACCCAGCATGGCACTGATGGCCAGGAAAATCTGGCGGTGACGGCGCTCATAAAAATCTTCGGCCGTCACCGCCTCGGTCACTTGATCCGCTGTATCGGGGTCAATCAGCAGGGCACCGATGACGGATTGCTCCGCCTCAATAGAGTGCGGCGGTGCCTTGACCCCGCCGCCATGGTCCGCAGACTCGAACACTCCGCCGTCCCCGCCAGCGCCGGGGTCAGGCGCGCTCGACGAACACCATCACGTCCAGCTCCACTTCCGGGTGCAGATGCAACCGCGCCGGGAATTCACCTATCCGCTTGATCGGGCCATCCGCCAGGCGGATTTCCGAATGGGCCACTTCATGACCCAGAGCCGCCAGCGCAGCACTGATATCATGCAAGCCCACCGAGCCAAACAAACGGCCATCTTCGCCCGCCTGCAGGGCGATTTTGACCACGGCTTCCGCCAACGCGGCAGCGCGTTTCTGAGCCGCCTGCAAACGCTCTGACTCAACATGCTCCAAAGCCGCTTTACGCTCGGCAAAGTCTTCCAGATTGCGCTGGTTGGCCACTATGGCCTTTCCCTGCGGCACCAGAAAATTGCGCCCATAGCCCGGCCGCACTTCGACCACATCACCCAGACGCCCCAACTTGTTGATACGTTCCAGCAAAATCACTTTCATTTCAAATCCCTCCAAAAAAATTCCTTGCAAAACCGCCATCAGGACCGCGAGCCGGCAAACCGTTGGCGCAAATGAAAAACACGATCCACAATGCCCAGCACAGCAACCACCAGCACGAACTGTGAAAGCAGGATCAGTCCGATATAAAAAGCTGCCAGCGCGATCATGGGCCAGCCCCTTGACGCAAACCACAGGTGCACAAAACTCAGGCCTTGCAGCAGATATAGGCCGCCGACCAAAATGGCAAGGTTCTGTACTGGCCATAGTGCATTACCATGCAGCAGACTGATGCCCAACAACGTCACGGCGAGCAACCAGATCAGCCGATCCGGCAGCACCCAGTCCCGAAACACCCGTTGTGGCACCAGAATGCCCTGGAAACGTTCGCGCCAGCGACTGGCCAGCAACGCCGCCAGTGTCCAGAGCAGCGCCATGCCGGCGGCGAGAATCCCTGGCATCAAGCGGGTCATGTCAGCCAATATCTGGCGCTGCGTCGCACTTAACTCTTTACGCGCTGGTGCCAGCAAATGTTCCATCTGCGTTTGCCAGAAGGCAGGGCCCACTCCTTGCGGGATGACCCAAAGCGCGAGCACCAGCGCCAAAACAGACAAGCCGATGGTCACCCAGACTACCCCGCCCCACTGCAGGTCCCACTGCAAGGCTTCCCCCAACAGCCGCCCCGGCAGCCAGGCCACCAGAGCAAACGCCACGCCATACCACGGGTTCAGCGTAAACAGTGCGGAGGCGGCCCCGGCAATCAGCAGAACCTCGAAGCTCTCCTTGCGTCCGGCCTGCAGGGTAACCAGCGCCACCAAAGCGACGCAGTTGAGCAGTAACGGCCCGGCAAGAAAAGGGACCAGTCCCGCAGCACTAAAGAGTACAGCAATACTGATGCCGGCTTGCCAGCGTCCGCTGAGAAACCAGCGCAAGACCCCACCTTCCGTCTGCGCCGCCACCGGAACGCCGGTGCCTTAACGCACGACGTAGGGCAATAACGCCAGAAAACGGGCGCGCTTGATCGCTGTAGTCAACTGCCGCTGATACAAATTGCTGGTTCCGGTAATCCGGCTGGGGACGATTTTACCTGTCTCACCCACATAGGCCTGCAAGGTTTTCAGATCCTTGTAGTCAATCTCTTTGACGCCCTCTGCCTTGAAACGGCAGAACTTACGGCGACGGGTAAAGTTACTGCCACCGCCACGCTTGTCGCCATCACTATCCCGATCTCTGTCCCGATTAAATGCCATCTGAAATCTCCTTGATTAAGCCGTCGCTACGGTTTCGTTATCGCTGTGGTCCGGCTCGCTTTCGTCTTCGGCGGTTTCTTCACTGCGCTCACGACGGTCACTTTCATCGCGGGCCAGGAAAGAGGGGCCGGTGACGGCTTCATCGCGGACCAAAATCAGGTGGCGCAATACCGCATCATTGAAGCGGAAGGCATCTTCCAACTCAGCCAAAGCGGTCCCGGTGCATTCCACATTCATCAGGACGTAATGGGCCTTGTGGGCCTTCTTGATGGGGTAGGCCAGTTGCCGGCGACCCCAGTCTTCCAGACGATGAAAATGCCCGCCATCGCTCTCGATCATGCCACGATAGCGCTCAATCATCTGGGGGACCTGCTCACTCTGGTCAGGATGGACCAGAAACACAATTTCATAATGACGCAAAAGTTGCTCCTTATGGTTCACTGCGGAGTCCGGGCGCCCATCGCCCGAACAAGGAGTAAAAGGTGAGGGCGTATTCTAATACGCGACGCGGGAAAAACAAGGGGTTAACCTTTTGGCCCGTGCATCAGCCAGCGAATCCAGGGGCCAGAGCCCGCAATTGCTCGATCTGATGCAGACAGCGCGCCCGGTCTGCGGGGGACAGGGGTAATGTTGCAGCGTTCCCGGCGAGCTTCTGCAGGCGGTCACCCGTCGGTAGTGCCTCTTTGGTTTGCAGATGCGAGATCGCCGTTTTCGCCCCCTCCGGATCGTTACAAATCAGCAGTAAGTCCGCGCCCGCTGCCAGTGCCGCGTCCACCCGGGCGGCCATATCACCGACACCTTGCGCACCCGCCATGCTGAGGTCGTCACTGACCACCACACCGGTGAAGCACATATCTTTGCGGAGGATTTCCCGCAGCCAGCGTGATGAGAAACCGGCAGGATGTTCAGTATCTACCTGGGGATAGAGACAATGCGCGGGCATAATCGCCGGGATCCCCGCAGCGATCAGGGCAGCAAAGGGCTGAAGGTCTTCCTGAATGGCGCTGAGCGGACGCTCATCCAGAGGTAAATCGAGATGAGAGTCGGCGGCTACCGCACCGTGACCGGGGAAATGCTTGGCGACCCCCTGCAAGCCGGTCCGTGCCATACCCTCCCAGAACGCTACCGCGATAACACCCACCCACTCGGGATCACGATGGATGGCGCGGTCGCCGATCACCGCAGAAACGCCGCGATCCAGATCTACGCAGGGGGTAAAGTCTATATCCAGGCCGAGCGCCCGGAGTTCCGCACCGAGTAGAAGCCCCCAGTCCCGTGCTGCCGTCTGCGCCTTTTCCAGTCCGTCACGATCCGCCAGACGACCCAGAGTCGCCATGGGTGGGAAGCGCGTCACCCCGGCACGCAAACGCTGCACCCGTCCCCCTTCCTGATCAATACCGATAAGGAGCGGCGGAGAACGCAGCGCATGCAATTCGCCGCACAGGGCGCGCACCTGTTCGGCATCGACGCAGTTGCGGGCAAAAAGGATGACGCCACCCACCGCCGGCTGGCGCAGCATCGCCCATTCCGCGACAGTGGGCTGCAGCCCGGCAATATCGACCATCAGCGGACCCCGTGCGGGGCGCTGCAGCTCAGTCTGTAGCGGCATGGGGAGTGGACTCCTGCGTACTGGCCTGCGCCCTGGCTGCGGCACGGGCCTTGGCTTCTTCCTTGTCCACCTCTTCGTTCTGCACCAACTGCATATCCGGCGGCATGGAAATCGGCAGAGCAATACTCGGCGGCTGGCTGGGAATACCGCGCACATGCACGGGCACGATCATCATGCTGAAACCGTCATGCTGCAGGCGATCCTGGACGATAAAGCTGACTTCGTCGTGCAACAGCCCGTGGAAGGGTCCCTGCGCAGATGTATCAATCACCCGTCCGGCGAAGAAGATACTCTGCGGAAAATAGCGGATAGCGACATTAGCCAATTCCTCCATCGCCAGGATACGGTCGGTGGAGTAGGTGGCGAACCAGGTTGCCGCCATCCCTTCGTTGCGGCAAAAGGCCATATACTGGTTGGCCTCGGTCTCCACATACACTTTCAGGTCTTCCAGGGCCTTGATACCCTTAAACTCACC
>JAKAFG010000145.1 GCA_021818125.1 Pseudomonadota bacterium
CGATATCGCTCGGCCTGATGCAGATGGGCGGCACCCGTATCCAGAAACACATGTCCGGCGACCTGCAACAAGCGGCCTTCCCGGGGCGGCGTGATGGTGTGCCCCACATAGGTGCGGGACAACGCGGCAGGGACAATGGGTATCTCGTGGGACAGGGCATAACGCAAGCTCCGCCCCCACAGCAGATGATCTTCCCAAGTCCCTGTTGCGTCATAGCCGATGACCTGATGCGGCTCCTGCCAGCGGGGATGCGTGTCCTCTGCGAGCGTGGCGTCATTCCAGCACACCGCCACGCCATCCTCGCGTTCTGCCGCCAGTTCCGCGTGCAGTACCTGAAACCGCCCTACAGAAGCCGTATTCTCAGCGTCGACGATGCGTACCAAAGGCATCTGAGAGAGCGCTGACCGCCACCGTTCACACGGTTCTTCATCCATCCGATAAGGGCGGAACCAGTCCCAGCCGCCATTGCGGGCAAAGAGATCGGCGTAGGCCGCGGTCCGTTGGGCTTCCTCCCGCCGCATCTCCCGCAAATGACCCAGATTCAACGTGGCCAGCAGCATGGCGTCGTGGTTGCCCAGCACCGGATAAAACCAGGGCGCATCCAGCAGATCCAGCGCCCCGGCACTGTTCGGGCCGCGATCCACCAGGTCACCCACACTGAACAGGCGATCCGTATCGTAGTCGAAGCCCACATGATCCATGAGCCTGCGCAGGACATCGGGGTGACCGTGCAGATCCCCGACGATGAAATCCCGGCCCTGAAGATTGGCCGGATGGGCTATGACACGCGGGTTCATACTGGCCTCTCTTCCAGAGTAATCACCTGATCCAACTGCACGCCGGTACCTTCCCTCGGGTATCCGAAGGCGTTGGACAATATGCGCACCGTGCCGATACGGTAATCCACCGCATGATGGGTATGGCCGTGCATCCACAGCCGCACCCCCCGATCACCGTAGCGCGCCACGGTTTCCTCCAATCGGCTGGCGTAGGCACCGGACAGATCATCCTGCCGGAAGGATTTGTAGATGGACTCCCATGCCGGTGCATGGTGGGTGATCACGACCTTGTGTCCGGCCCAGGGCTGTGCGATCGCGTCCTCCAGCCAAACCTTGCCGGCCAGATGCACCTCCAGGGTGTCCCGCGGCAAAAAGCGCCGGGCACCCCCATGGCACCGTATCCGCTTATGGTCCTGCATGGTCTCCTGTGCCGCCCGCATGGCATAGGGGTCGCCGCCATCAAAATCGGACCACAGGGTGGTTCCGAAAAAGCGGAGATTGCCGATGTCCACGCATTGTCTTTCCAGTAGAGTACACCGCGCCATCAGATCCTCCGGTAGATGTTTGGCCAGGCCCTCCCGCCACTTTTCCGGTGCCCGTTCGACGGATAAACCCCAATAGTCGTGGTTACCCAACACCGCCACAATATGTGGAAAAAGGTCGGCCACCATCTTGAGCCAGTCCGCCAGCTTTTTGGGCGTGCCGAAGTCTCCCGCCAGCACGAGAATACTGTCCCCGTCCGTCGGCAATGATGCCAGACGGACGGTAGCGGGTGGATTCACATCTACATGAATATCCGACAGGAGGCGCAGAAAGAGCTGCGGCTTGCCTGTCCAGGCGAGCGTATCCTCCTCCGACCGTTCCCGTGTCATTGTAACCAGTCTCCATTCCTGCCCGACGGCCGCTCCGCCATGGCCTGTATTTCCAGCAGTTGATACACCACTCCGCGCAGATCGCGCATGGACCGGGGGTTACGGGCAAAAGCCCGCTGCAGACGGTCCCTGACCATGGCATCCAGACTGGGCAAGACAACCGTGTCCACGCCGTACTCCCGGGCGACATCCCGCCGCACGTTCTCCAGGATGCGATCAAAATCCTCCGCCTGGGGGAGCCCCACCTGGATAATCTCCCAACGGGAGCGCAACGGTCCCGGCAAATCCTCCAGACTGTTTGCCGTCGCCACCCAACTGATGGCGGAATAATCGACCTCACCGAGGAGAAACTCGTCGAGCACCCTGCTGCTACTGGCGGGTTCCAGAAACGTCAGCAAGGTCTCCCAGACCCGTCCGTTCTGGCGTCCCAGACCAATTTTGTCGATCTCGTCCAGGATCACCATAGGGTTGGGGCACTGTCGCTCCAACATCATTTCCACCAGAAAGCCGGGACGGGCGCTGCTCCAGCCGCGCGCAGTGCCTTTCAGGAGCATATTATCGTTGGCTCCGGCCAGCGGCACAAAGAGCGTCGGAGCACCCATGGTTTCCCCCAACCGCCTCAGAAATCGGGTCTTGCCCGTACCGGCAGGACCCAGAAGGAGCAGGGGCCGCAATCGCAGGCTGTCGGCGCCCAGGCGCTGAGCCAAGACCTGCTGCCGTTCCAGCGCGCCAATCGCCGCTTCCATCCAGGGAAACTCCTGCCGCAGCATCTTCGCCCAAGAGAGGCTCTGCGGCCACGTCACCAGCGGCAAGGGGCGCAGAAGGGGGCGAAAACGCTCCAGGCTGCGGCGATCATCCTCCTTCCCAGGGGGCTGCATGGATTGCAGCACCACCTGCCGGGAACGCCTGTCCTCCTCCGGGATTTCCGCTTTGCCCAGCACGCGCTCCAGCACGCACTGGAGCGGAAAGAGAGGAAGTGGCACATGGGTTCTATTCTCCCGGATAAATCGGTCGACCTCCCGGGCCAGGGCCGCGTCCTCCAGCCGGCCTACGGCCTGCAGGCCCATTTCCAGAGTCAGCGCTCCGCACTGCGCGCTGCGATCACAGCACTCCATCCAAAAATCGGCCTTGTTGCGCAATTGCGCGCGCCAGAAATAAAAGGCGTCTCTTAGGAATGCCCCGTAGGCTTTCGGCTGCAGGCGTGCGGCCAGCACCAGGGCATAGATCCCCCCCAGCTTCGAGCCCAGTTGCGTCGCCACCGTCGCCCACTGCCAGGCGAATTCCTCCGGCGGGCTCCAACAGCCCTCTTTCTGAACTGCTTCCGCCAGATCGCCCAATGGGATGCAAGCGACCGCCATCTCCAGGGTAAAACGCCGGGTTTTTTCCAAAATCCGGGTGGGCCAATCCTGGGGAAGGAGTCCGGAATACCCGCTGGCGGCCGCGCGTAGAGATGGAATCCCTTGGATAACCCAGAGGGGTACCGACTTACCATTCTCGTCCATGGTTGCACACAGCTCTTCCAGGCACTCCAGCAGGCGGGGAAGACGCTCTTCGAGATCGGTGTACCAAACGAACATTTCCGGCTCCTTTCTGTGGACACTTGGTCCACATTGGCAGCATATTACTACTATAGTGCAGACTTGTCAAAATACCTGTACTATAACTATATTATGGGATGTGGACTTGCCGCATGGCGGGCTTCATCCTTACTTCCTATCTGCACACAGGAGCTTTGCCATGCCGCGCCCCGCGCTTTTTTATTCCGTAAGTCTTTATTCCCTATCCGATTTCTATACGCTATCGCCCTGGAGCCTGGCGGAGATGAGCCGCCGTTTCGGACTGGGCCGCTCCAATCTGATGGGCTTGTTACGGGGTGAACGCACCATCAGCAATGACAAGCTGATGGCGTTATTGCGCTGGTCCGGTCTGGAGGTGGTGGACGGCAAGTTGCGACTGGCCCCTGGGCTGCATGTATGGCGCGTCGCTTCGGCCAAACATCTGGAAGCCTTTGCACGCCTCCCCGCAGGCCTGCTGCAGGAGGATGCCTGGGATCTGGTCACGGAAGCCGATCGTCCCCGGCGCGAGTGGATTCATCTATTGAGCCAATCCCGCGACGCGCGGCAGGTCCTGTTATCTGTACGGCCGGATTTTTATCCTCTTTTGCGTGACCGGTGGCCGGGGCTGGGGCGGCATTATCGGCTACGTCACTTTGCCGAAGGAAGAAAATATGACGAGATCGCGGGCCGTCTCGGGGGAGAGCATCTCTACATTCCGCCTGCGGAAGGGATTCGCCTTTTCACCGACACAGAGGCCCCCAATATGGGCAGGGCTCCGGGAATCAACGAATGGGCGCGTTGGTTGCGGCAGTCCCTCCATGTGGACACCAGCCCCTGGTTACTACCCGAATTAGTGGCGGAAGAGACGCAAGGCGGAAGATCAACCCCGCCGGCGACATCGGTTCACCCTGAAGCCTGCCAGCATGCCTGGACGGCCCTGACCCACCGGCTCGATACCGGTGGAACGCATGCCGATATTTGCGACGTCCCGGTTTTTTCTCTAGGCGATATTCACCCATATCCTGCAGGAATGGTACGCTTGGACCGGTCTTTTCTGGGCGAGAAGGCTATGGAGCAAGGCAAAGCGCAACGCTTGCGCCTTTACAAAGACGAAACCGCCGGTGTGATGTGGCTCATTGTGATGAATAGCGAGTCCCCTTGCGGACTGCCCGACGCATTTTTCTCCGACAGGATTGGCGATTTCGCTCTTGTGCTACAAGGAGAATCGCTCCTGGTTGGCCGGATCGCCGCCCCTGGACAAAACATTTTGGGTCGGGTTCTGAGCCGCATGGCAGTTTATGAAACGGACGCTCGCCAGATCGCCGCGCCAGGGTAGCCCGTAGGGGGGTGGTGCGGGTATCCGGCAACGCCGGTCGTATTGACAATGTAAATCTTTGTCCTATGCTGTCCATGATGGACATTCATTACGAACTGAACGGACTTTCTTTTGTCTGGGACGACAGGAAAGCCGCCAGCAATCCCAGAAAACATGACGGGGTGACCTTCGAGGAAGGGGCGACCGTGTTTTTCGATCCGTTCTTTCGCCTGATGGACGCCAGTAGCGATCATGAGGCCAGAGATGCGGCCATTGGCTCCAGCGCGGCGGGGCACCTGCTGTTCGTAGTACATATTGAGATCGAGGGCGAATCCATCCGTATTATTTCGGCCCGCAAACTGACCAATGATGAGAGGCAAGATTATGAGTATTCCTGAACGTATCAAGACCCGTTTGAACAAGGAGCGCCCCATGACCACGGTCACGCTGCGGATACCGGTAGACGTGGTGGAATCCCTGAAAGAGATCGCACCACAGCGCGGATTTTCCGGCTATCAGCCATTGCTCAAGGCGTATGTGAGCGAGGGGCTACGGAAGGATGAAGCGCGGTACACCTTCGGGGCCACCGCCCGGCTGATTGCCGCCCTGAGAAAGCGCGGTGTGCCTCAAGAGGTACTGGATGAGGCCGTGAAGGATGAGGCCATATCCGCGTGATTGCAGGTTCATCTCCGGCGGGGCAGACCGCCGTCTCCTGAGCAGCACTGAGCGGTTTAAAGTCTGCTCCTGCAAACCGACTCCGGGAGACCTGCTCCCATCTTCAGTACAACACCGCAAACTTACGTTTGCGTTCGTGAGACACAACCGGCCGTTTTTGAGAAAACGTGGCATGCCATTGCGTCGGCCCCATCGGCGTGATAACGTGACGTTATCACCT
>JAKAFG010000146.1 GCA_021818125.1 Pseudomonadota bacterium
GTTGCCGGTGCTCAAGAAAACCCCCGGCGGTCAGCCGTCGACCAATGAAGATGTGCTCGCCCAGCTCGCTGTTCACGCCGATCTGCCGCGCCTGATTCTCGATTATCGTGGCATGGCCAAGCTCAAAAACACCTATGCGGATGCACTGCCGCAGATGATCAATCCCGACACCGGCCGGGTCCATACTCATTTTCAGCAGGCGGTGGCGGCCACCGGACGCCTCTCCTCCAGCGATCCGAATCTGCAAAATATCCCGGTGCGTACCGAACAGGGCCGGCGTATCCGTCAGGCTTTTGTCGCCGAGGAGGGGCACTGGCTGCTGAGCGCCGATTACTCGCAGATCGAGTTGCGTATTATGGCCCATCTCTCCAGGGATGCCCGTCTGTTGCAAGCTTTTGCGGAGGGACAGGACATCCATGCGGTTACCGCTGCCGAGGTCTTTAATCTGGCACAGGAGGCGGTGGACAGTGCTGCGCGCCGGGCGGCCAAGGCTATCAACTTCGGTCTGATTTACGGGCAGACGCCCTACGGCCTCGCGCAACAGTTGGGCATTGATCAGGCGGCTGCGCGACAGTACATGGACCGTTACTTTGAGCGTTATCCGGGCGTTCTCGAATATATGGAGCAGACCCGTGCCCTGGCGAAAAAGCAGGGCTATGTGGAGACGCTCTTTGGCCGCCGTCTGTATGTACCGGAAATTCGCTCCAGCAACCCGGCCCGGCGTAATTATGCCGAGCGTGCGGCCATTAACGCACCTATGCAGGGCACTGCGGCGGATCTTATCAAGATGGCGATGATTGCCGTGGATGCCTGGTTGCAGGAGCAGCCCGAGCGTGGTCGGATGATTCTCCAGGTGCATGACGAACTGATTCTGGAGGTGCCGGAGGTCGGCCTGGAGGCTGCAAAGTCGGCACTAAGGGCGCGTATGGAGGGCGTAGCGGAACTGGCGGTGCCGCTACTCGTGGGGTTGGGTGTCGGCAAGCACTGGGATGAAGCGCACGGCTGAACTCAGTCTTTCCTGGCGGTCTCCGTCCCGCTGCTGAAGCGGAACATCTTCATCACCGCATTGCTGTCCAGTTGTTCGCCGTTGAGGGCCATGGCCAGCAGTTCCCCGCCCAACACCTGGGGGGCGATAATCATATCCGGCTGCACCCGGCGGACGCGTCCCAGATTTTTGCTGTCGTTGACGGCAGCCACGGTTTTGGCCGACCCCTCCATTTCTTTGACAGCCAACACCACAAAGGCGTTTTCCGAGTCGTCGGCACGTAAAGCCAGTACGGCCGCAGCCTGCTCGGCACCGGCACTGCGCAGCACATCCGTATCGCTGGAGTCGCCGATGACCAAATCCGCTGGCTGATAGATGGAGTCATCAGGCTGGTGTCCCATGATCACTACGACGGGCAGATTGCGGCCCTTGAGTTCGCGATAGCTGTTGCGCGCCAACGGGGTGTCGCCCGCAATAATATAATGGCCTTTACGAATCATGCGGCGTTTTTCTCCTTGCAGGGCGGATTGCAGGCGATTATTCACGGCCGGGACGATAATAGCGGAAAGCGAAGTAGCAAATACCGTTATTCCCAATACGATTAAAGATACCACAAAAAGTCGCGATTCGTTGCTGACCGGCAGGATATCTCCATAGCCTACGGTGGCCATGGTGACTACCGAAAAATAGAGTGCCGAAGAAAGGCTATGAATCTGCGGTTTGAATCCATCCCCCAAAATATATGCGCCAAAGATGCCATAACTCATGACCATAATGGCACCGACCAAGGCAAACAGCGTGCCAGTTGCCAGGCTGCTGCGATTAAAACGGCCACGAAATATCCACAGGAAAAAGACCAGCGCGGCATTGTAATAAAGCAGCACGGAGATCTGGTGCGGGTGCCGATAAATTCCAAAAACAAGGATGGCCGTCGCCATGATCAGGACGATGGCCCAGGCAAAACGGGAGCGGAAGAGCAGACCCAGGGACATAATCAGTAAGATGACGCCCGCAGCGCCCTGTGGAATGCCGCGAAAGGCATCGAGCACAAAGCTGTGGGAGACATCTGCCAGACTGCCGACATAGCTCAGGCCCAGCAGATGCTCCAGCGCCGGGAGGATATTGAAGAGCCCGAGAAAACCTACCGCCGCCGCGATGGGGAAATGCGGGTACCAGTGTTCCAGGTGGAGGATGTTTGCCCAGCGCTGCCCGCGCGCGCGCCAGCGGGCACGCCAATCTGGCCGCAACACATGCCAAGGGTGACGTTCACTGAACTTTTTGCGCACGCCTCACTCCAAAACCGTGGATGGCCTATTGGTTATCCGGGTCCGGTCTGCCCTCCCTGGCCGGATCATGAGTTCTCCCCTCCCTTTGAGGACTCGCTATTAGCCCCGGCCAAGGCCGGGGTTTCTTTTTCTGCTTCTGGCGTGAGCCAACGCGCTATACGTTCATGCAACTCGTCTATACCCAGCCCTGATTGGGCGGAGAAGAGCTGCATGGCGACCCCCTGTAATTCCGGAATCCGCCGCAGGCGGGCCATTTCTTGAATCGCCGCGCCGCGACTGAGTTTGTCTGCCTTGTTCAACAAGACATGCACTGGCCTCCCGCAGCCCGCCGCGAAGGCAATGAGATCGGCGTCATGGGGGCCGTAGGGGTGGCGGATATCCATCACCAGGATTAATCCGCGCAAACTGCCGCGCCGCCGCAGATATTGTTCCAGCAACGGCCCCCAGGAGCGTCGCAGTGCCTCGGGCACCTTGGCATACCCATAGCCAGGCAGGTCCACGAGGCGCTGACCCGGATCGAGGTCGAAAATATTGATGGCCTGGGTACGGCCCGGGGTGCGACTGACCCGCGCCAGGGCCCGGCGCTCGGTCAGCATATTGAGGGTGGATGACTTGCCGACGTTGGAGCGGCCAGCAATGGCCACTTCGACGCCATCATCGGCGGGTAACTGTTCCGCTCGGGTCACACTCAGGCGGTAGGCAGCCCGCCGTAGCGGCGCGAAACGAAAGGAATTGGGGTTGGTATGGTCCATGCTTAGAGCATAGTCGCCGCCTACCCCGTCTGGCAATGCGAACCATAAAAATTGCGCCCCCCACAGTCTGGGCGAGGCCGTAGACTGCGGATGTTGCAGGTCTCGCGCCGCGCGCAAGGGGCGCTATCGTCGCCTCGGTTATTTCCTAATCTTGTCATCCGTGTTGCGTCATTCGTTTCTAAAAAAGCGCTGAAAAAAATACAAATACGCGCCTTGCAGCACCCCCGCAATGAGAAAGGGCGTTATCAGCATCTCTGATTGAAAAAACAGGGCAGCAATCGTCGGTCCAATAGCACGTGGAGCCTGCACAGACAGACTGTTCACTGTCGCGGCCAAGCCACGCCGGTCCTCGTCCACCAGGCCGAGAAATAGCGCCTGCCGTGAGCCTATGCTCCCCTGATTCAATGCCCCACGGGCGATAAAAACCAGCATCGCCAGCCAGAAAAACGGCGAGAACGGCAGAACCAGCAACAAAACCAGTCCGAGCAGGCGCATACGCAAAACCGTTCCCACCAAGCCAAAGCGCCGGGTGAGGCGCAGACCGATCAGCGACATGAAAGCGGCGCTGACGAAGGCGAGTGCCATCGCGCCACCAATCGCCGCTGGTCCCACCCCAAAGCGCAGGTGAAACCAGTACGCCATTAACGGCCCCACCATACCAATTCCCAGACTATTCAGGGCATTAATAGTGCCGAAGGTCAGCAGCACCCGCCAGATGGGCTTGCGCACCGCCGGAGGAGCAGTCTGTACCTGCTCACTTTGCTCCGCTGATGCCGCATCGACCGGTGACTCTTCTGCAGCATGCAAAAACAGCAGACAGATAAGCGAACCCAGCAAGGCAATCAGGAAGAGCGGTCTGTAAGCCTCAGCACCCGGCAACACGCCCGCTAAAATACCGGGTAAGGTGGCCAGCGTGGCACCCCCTGCCATTCCAAAGAGTCCGATGCTGGTATTAAAGTGAAAAATCTTTCCCCATTGCTCGCTGGCCACACTCCGCGACATCCAGGATTGCTCCGCCGGGGCGAAGGGACCAGCTCCGCCGTTGGCGCCGCGACCGAAGGCCCCCAGAATGGCAGCCAGGGCGAGCCAGTCGGGCTGCGCCGTACTCAGCGCGATGGATGCAGCGACGAGTTGAACCCCCTCGTAGCCCAACAGAAAGCCTTTGGCACCAAAGTGATCGCTTAAGGGACCCACCAGCAGGGTCGCTAAAGCGCCGACCAGCAGGCTAACCGAGTACAAAACGCCAATATTCAGCGCTGACCAGTGCAGGGCATGCAGATAGAGCGCGAAATCAACGACCAGCGCTCCCTGCCCCACGCTACGGGCGGCGCGCGCTCCTATCAGCAGCCGAGCATTACGGGGCACCCCCTTCAACAAGGGGTTCACTGCTCAGGCGGGGACAGGATCAATCTGCTGGCTGCGTCGGGTTATGCGATTGCGCTCATCCACATACACCAGTTGCGGCCGAAAACCGGCAACCTTCTCTTCCGCCACCTGCGCGTAGGCCGCAATGATGAGGATGTCCCCCAAGGCCACCCGGCGCGCTGCGGCGCCATTGACTGAAATGATCCCCGACCCGGCCGGTGCGCTGATCGCATAGGTACTGAAACGATCCCCATTATTCACATCGTAAATGTGTACTTGCTCGTAAGGATGGATGCCCGCTGCAGCCAGCAGATCGCCGTCAATCGCGCAGGAGCCCTCGTATTCCAGTTCGACGGCGGTAACCCGCAGCCGATGCAGTTTGCCCTTCAACAAGGTCAACAAAATCATCGTGGATCCTCATCCCAATGATGGCGATTCGCCAGCCGGTTTACCCCCCAGGCGACAAACGCCAGGAGAACAGGCGTCCCCGCCCCAATCACCATTTTTCCCCAGAGGTTTAACATGACGCCATGCTCCCAATGCAACGCAATCTGCGCAGTTTACTACCAGCATGGCCTGCGGGGGAATCTTCGTGGGTTTCAGGGTTCTATACTTGAACGACCATAAAAGATATCGGGATAGCGGAATATGCCGGAAAACACTTGCAACGGGCTAAGTAGCGACGAGGCGCGGCAACGGCTTGCCCAATATGGCCCCAATGCAGTCACCGAAGAAAAACCCAAAAACTGGCTACTCTTTCTCCACAAGTTCTGGGCACCGGTACCCTGGATGCTGGAAGGCACCCTGATTCTGGAAGCCATATTGGGTAGGTGGCCAGAAGCGATCATCATCACTTTGCTCCTCATTTTTAACGGGGTGCTCGGTTTCAGCCAGGAGCGCAAGGCGCAGAGGGCGCTGGAAC
>JAKAFG010000147.1 GCA_021818125.1 Pseudomonadota bacterium
GCCCGCCGGGTAAACGCCGAAGGCCTTATTGGTATTGGTCCCCAAGCTGCCGCTTACTTCCGCGGTCAGCAATGGGCCCATGCTGTAGCTCAGCATGCCGGAGGTGATGTACTTGCCGTTGCCGTTGAGCAAGCCGCTCTGGCCACCGCCAAAGGTGTTGCCGTTGCTGAAGGCCGTATAACTGTCCAACGAGGTGTTATCGAAAATACCCACGGCATAGCCAACGCCCGTACCCATCACGTTGTCGGCATGGAACATGGCGCCGGCGGAACGTCCGGGCAACAGGGACTGACCCATGTTGCGGAAGATAAAGGTCAGCTCATTGCCGGCCACACTGGTGTATTCCAGGCCTTCCGGGGTCTTGAACTTGCCGACCTGCAACTGGGCGAAGGGCACCGGTGCATAGTTGACCCAGGCATCAATCAACTGAGCCTGACCGCCCTTCGTTGCAATATTGCTTCCAAGTCCGTTGTTCAGCCCGTCTCCAATGATTCCGGCATTATCCCAAGCTCCCTGGATAAAGTAAGTCACGCCGGGAACCGCCTCACCCTTGAAGCCCAACCGGATACGGTTGGCGCCGAAGATCAGGCCGCTGGAATTAGAGGTGCCGGCTGCGTTATAACCGGTACCGAATTGCTGGGCGCCGGTGATCTGGGCATAACCGAAAACGACCGGGCCGGTGTCAGTATTGGAACTGGTCGACGCGAAAGCGACGCCAGGGACCACAAAAGCCGCCGCAACGGCCAAAGCTACGAGATTCTTTTTCATGACTAAGCTCCTCCTCGAGAGCAATGTTTCAAGTACCACGAAAGAAACTATAGCATCGGAGTGGACACTTTGCAACATTTTCACAACACCCTTTTTACAACGCGCCACAAAATCCGACCATAAAGCCCCTGCTATTTGACACGAGCGGGCCGCCACGGCTATCATTCGCCCCTCTCTTGGGGGATCGTCTAGCGGTAGGACAGCGGACTCTGACTCCGCTAACCGTGGTTCGAATCCACGTCCCCCAGCCAAGCAAATACAAGGGTTTAGGCTTAACCACCTAAACCCTTGAAGTCTCCTATCACCGGGCACAAGACATTGCCGATGCTCAAGCGGTACACTCATTCAAGGGCGGAAGATACGGTTGGGCTGAATATATGGATCTGACACTGACGGAGCATGCGGCCTTCGCGGTACAGCGGCGCGGCATCAAGATAGAGTGGATCGAGGCGGCGATCCTCGCGCCGGACAGGACAGAGAACCAGGATGGCAAACAATCGTTTCTCAAGTGCCACGGGGAGCGAGGGAAGATGCTCCGCGTGGTGACGCGGGAGGACAACCATCAGCATGTGATAACCGTCTATTTTGACAGGAGGGCGTCATGTTAGTGCGAGTGGATAGAGAGGCGGATGCGGTGTATCTGGAACTGACTTCGGCGCCCATCGAAGAAAGCGAAGAAGTTGCCGACGGCGTTGTCCTGGATTACGACAAAGACGGCCGTCTAGTCGGCATAGAAATCCTGGACGCCTCGAAGAAAGGTGGCGCGGACGCCTTGCGACATATCAATGTCGCTGCCTGACCGGCGCTACCCATGAGCGCGGGCGGTCGGCCAGTTCGGGAAGCGTCATAAACCTGGAAAGCGTAGCCTGAAGCCTCCGATTTGCGCGCCCTGTCCTCCCCGGACAGACATTGCTAAACTCAGGATATGAGCCACTCCCATACTGATTCTGCGTCCCCCTCTCTGCGCTTCACCAAGATGCAGGGCCTGGGTAACGATTTCGTCGTTTTCGATGGCGTTCGTCAACGGGTCGAACTGTGCCCCGAGGCCATCCGTGCCATAGCCGACCGCCACTTCGGCGTCGGTTGCGATCAAATTCTGCTCGTAGAGACCGCGACGTGCCCCGATAGTGATTTCCGGTATCGCATCTTTAACGCGGATGGCACTGAGGTGGCGCAGTGCGGCAACGGCGCCCGCTGCTTTGCCGTCTTCGTGCGCCGCGCCGGACTCACGGACAAAAAGCTCATCACTGTCGAGACGCTGGCCGGACACCTGATCCTGCATCACCAGGATAATGGTGAAGTCACCGTCAACATGGGTATCCCGCAACTCGCCCCGGCTGAGGTTCCTTTCTGCAGCAATGAAGAAGCGCCCGAATACCTGCTGTCCGTAGGGGACGACACTCTGCGCATCGCCGCCGTCGGCATGGGCAATCCCCACGCGGTGTTGCGCGTATCCAACGTGGCCGATGCACGGGTAACCATCCTGGGTCCCCGTATTGAAACCCACCCGGACTTTCCCCAGCGCTGCAATGTGGGTTTCATGGAAGTCCGTGACCGGGGCCATATTCAACTGCGGGTCTGGGAGCGCGGTGCCGGGGAGACTCTGGCCTGTGGCAGCAACGCCTGCGCGGCGGTAGTCGCCGGTATCCGCTGGGACGAGCTGGATCATGCGGTGGCGGTGACTCTGCCGGGTGGCACCTTACAGATCGAATGGGCGGGCCTTGGGCAACCGGTCCTGATGACTGGCCCGGCGCAAGTGGTTTTTGACGGGGTTTGGCCCTTGTCAGACTGAATCACTGAATCATAGGCAGCGAAGGGAGAAACATCATGCAGGACACGATATTGCAGGCCATTGCCAGGGGCTTGAACAGCGATGCAGCCGCGTTAGCGTTTCTGCACAAGCTCAATGATCAGGAGGGTGAGATGCTGGCACGCCTGATCGCCGCGCTGGAGGTGCATAGCGCCGCTGAACGCTACAATGAAACCCATTGGGAGGATGATTGAGTGACCACAGCCCCCGAAACGGATGACCGGGCGGATCAGGTCCTGGCTTATCTCCGTCAGCATCCACAATTTTTGTGGGACCAGGAAGACCTGCTCCACACCCTGACCCTGCCCCATGTCGGACGCGGTTCGGCCTCCTCGCTGCTGGAGCGGCAGGCACAGGTACTGCGCGAGGAAAACGCCCGGCTGCACCAACGCATTACCGCACTGCTGGGTGCCGCCCAACAGAATGCCGCACTCGGCCTGCACCTCTCCGATCTAGCCACCGAACTGCTGCAGACGCCCGATTGTACTACGACCCTGAATACCGTTATCACCCGTTTGCGGGAGGGCTTTCAGGTCGAGGAAATGGCCTTGATCGCCCGCGTACCCATGGCCGATCTGCCGCAATTCCTGCCACTGGACCAGGCGGATTTTCAGGAGATTCTGAATGGGTTCCCGCTGTTGCGGGCCGCGACCGGACTGGCCCTCAGTCCGACCCTGCGCAGTACCCTCTTCGGCGCGGCGGGGGCGGGACTGGAGTCTTTCGCCCTGATCCCGCTTGCCGGTCAGCATCTGCAAGGCGGTATTTTGCTCGGCAGTCAGCACCCCGGCCGCTATGCCGAGGACGCCGGGGCCGACCTGCTCGACCAGATTGCCCGCCTGGTCACCGCGGCACTGGATCGCTGCCTGAGCCCATGCTGATCGAAACCGCCATTGCCCAATTTATCGAAACACTCCGGCGGAGCGGCAGGGCCAGTCCAGCCACGATCAGCGCCTATGGCCATGACCTGCTCGCCTGGTCGCGGTTTTCACAGCAACGCGGGCAGACGGAGATCGCGCAAATAGATCGCAGCAGTCTGCGCGCCTACCTCATGGCGGAGCGCAGCCGGGGCGTGGCCATTCGCAGCCTGCACAGGCATTTCGCGGCGTTACGCGCCCTCTATCGCCATCTGCAACATGACGCGCCCGAACTGCGCAACCCGGTGCAGGGCCTCGCCATGCCCAGGGTGGAGCAGCGTCTGCCCGACTGGCTGACGGTGGATCAGGCGCACATGCTGATGCAGCCTGCCGCTACACCTAAAGCGGCGGAGACGCCTCAAGATTTCACCAGCCTGCGTGATCAACTAATCCTGGAGCTGCTGTACTCCAGCGCCCTGCGCGTCAGTGAACTGGCGGGACTCAATCTGGGCGATCTGGATCGTCACGGCGGCACGGTGCGGGTGCTGGGCAAGGGGCACAAGGAGCGTATCGTGCCGGTGGGTCAACCTGCCTGGGCGGCACTCCGCGCCTACCTCGCGTTGCGCCCGGCGGGTGAGGAAATGGCGCTCTTCGTCAATCTACGCGGCCAGCGACTCGGCGTGCGTAGCATCCAGATGCGGGTCAAAAAGCTGGGGGAGACCCGGCTGGGACAACCGCTGCATCCCCATACCCTGCGCCACAGTGCTGCCAGCCATCTGCTGCAGTCGTCCGGCGACTTGCGCGCGGTGCAGGAGTATTTAGGCCATGCGGGTATTGGCACGACCGCCATCTATACCCATATGGATTATCAGCAGTTGGCGCGGGTCTACGACCAGGCGCACCCGCGGGCACGACGTGGCGACCAGGATACGAAGCACTTTGAGGGAAAAATATGACAGATTCGCAGCAAATGCACGGGACGACGATTCTTTGTGTCCGACGGGGTGCCAATGTGGTCATGGCCGGAGATGGCCAGGTGACCCTCGGCAATACGGTGATGAAGGGCAACGCCCGTAAGGTGCGCCGTATAGATCCGGGCGTACTGACCGGTTTCGCCGGGGCTACGGCGGATGCTTTTACCCTGCTGGAGCGTTTTGAGGCCAAACTCAAGGCTCACCCCGGCCAGTTGGCCAAGGCCGCTGTGGAGCTGGCCAAGGAGTGGCGTACCGACCGGGTACTGCGCCGTCTGGAGGCCATGCTCGCCGTCGCGGATGAAAAACAAAGCCTGATCATCACCGGGCAGGGCGACGTACTGGAGCCCGAACATGGTATCATCGCCATTGGTTCCGGCGGGCCTTACGCCCTGTCAGCGGCGCGTGCCCTGCTGGAAAACAGCGACATGCCCGCCCGTGAAGTCGCCAAACGCGCCTTGGGCATTGCCGGCGACATCTGCATTTATACCAACCACAACCACACGATTGAAGAACTATGAGCATGTCTGAAATGACCCCCCGCGAGATCGTCCAGGAGCTGGACAAGTACATCATCGGTCAGTCCGAGGCCAAGCGTGCCGTGGCCATTGCCTTGCGCAACCGCTGGCGGCGCGGGCAGGTGCCGCCGCCGCTGCATCAGGAAATCACCCCCAAAAATATCCTCATGATCGGGCCTACGGGAGTGGGCAAGACGGAAATCGCCCGGCGTCTGGCGCAACTCGCCAATGCCCCCTTCATCAAGGTAGAAGCCACCAAATTCACCGAGGTGGGCTATGTGGGCAAGGATGTGGAATCCATCATCCGCGATCTGACCGAAACCGCCGTAGACATGACATGTCTACGGC
>JAKAFG010000148.1 GCA_021818125.1 Pseudomonadota bacterium
GGCATAAGCCTTGGCTACCCCAGCCGCGATGGTACCGACACCAGCCTCGGAGACCAGTTTGACGGAGACATAGGCCTGCGGATTGATCTGCTTGAGGTCAAAAATGAGCTGCGCCAAGTCCTCGATAGAATAGATATCGTGGTGGGGCGGCGGACTGATGAGGGCGACACCTTCCTTGGCGTAGCGCAGACGGGCGATGATGCCGCTGACCTTATGCCCCGGCAACTGACCGCCTTCGCCGGGCTTGGCACCCTGGGCCACCTTGATCTGCAACTCTTCGGCATTGACGGCATACTCCGGTGTCACGCCAAAGCGACCGGAGGCGATCTGCTTGATCTTGCTGACCTTGTTGTTGTGGTAACGGGCCGGATCTTCGCCGCCTTCACCGGAGTTGGAACGCCCGCCGATGGTGTTCATGGCGATGGCCAGGGCCTCGTGGGCTTCGGGCGAAAGCGCACCCAGGGACATGGCTGCCGTGTCAAAACGGCGGGTGATGGCCTCGATGGCCTCGACTTCACTGAGCGGAATGGGTTGTGCTGCGGTGCGCAATTGCAGCAGGTCGCGCAGGTTGGTGACCGGGCGCTCATTGACGAGTCCGGAAAACACCTGATAGTCGGTATAGCGCCCTGATTTTACGGCTGTTTGCAGGCTCTGGACGACGTCCGGGTGGTAGGCGTGATATTCGCCACCATTGACATATTTGAGCAGACCACCGACAGACAGCGTCTTTCGTGGCAGGTAGGCGTCGCGGACCTGCTGGCGGATATCGCTTTCCAATATACTGAAGGAGGCGCCGCCAATCCGGCTCACCGTACCCTTGAAGCAACGTTCCACCACCGTCTGATCCAGACCGAGTGCTTCAAAAAGCTGGGTGCTGCGATATGAGGCGAGGGTGGAAATCCCCATTTTGGACAGGATCTTGTAGAGGCCCTTGTCGATGCCTTTGCGATAATTTTCCAGCGCCTTGAGGACCGTGACCGGCTGACTGAAGGCATGCCGCTCGGCCAGACTGCGGATGATGGCATAGCTTAGGTAGGGGTAGACAGCGGTGGCACCGTAACCGATCAGTGTGGCGAAATGGTGGGGATCGCGGGTATGGGCGGTGGCCACGACGATATTGCAGCGGGTGCGCAGGCCGGCATCAATGAGGGCATGGTGGACTGCACCTACCGCCATCAGTGCCGGGATATAGAGCCGATCGCGGTCCAGGGCGTGATCCGAGAGCACCAGGATAACGGCGCCGTGCCGCACCGCTTCGATGACTTGTTCGCAGAGGGCTTCAATAGCGCCTCCCAGATTGCTGTCCGCCGCGGAATAACAGAGATCAAAAGTCTGCCCGCGAAAGGCAGGTTCCGTGCGGCTGGTGAGGTCGACAAAAGTGGCATCGGAGAGCACCGGGGAGTGTACTTCAATGCGCCGGGCATATTCGGGACGCTCGGCAAACAGATTGCTCTCACTGCCGATGACCGTGTTGAGGGACATCACCAGGGCTTCACGCAGAGGGTCGATGGGGGGATTGGTGACCTGGGCGAATTGCTGACGGAAATAATCGGCAATATGCCGGGTCTGCCGCGATAAGACCGCCATGGGGGTATCGTCACCCATGGAGCCGACCGCTTCCTGGGCGCCCTCGGCGAGGACACGAATCACCTGGTCTTCTTCTTCAAAGCTGACACCAAAGGCCTTTTCACTGACCAGCAGGTCGTTTACCGGCAGTGCGGGGGTGGTGTCGCTGTCGTCACTGTCGAGATGCTCAGCATACTGATCCAGCCATTCCCGGTAGGGGTGGCTGTTCTGGATTTGCGCGTCGATGTCTGCCGACTCCAGGAATTTACCGGTGGCCATATCCACCGCCACCAGTTGCCCCGGCCCGACCCGGCCCTGCACGGCGATGTCGCGGTGATCGTAGTCAAAGACGCCCACTTCGGAGGCGATGTTGATGATCCGGTCTTTGGTGATGACATAACGGGCCGGGCGCAGACCGTTGCGATCCAGTGCGCAGGCAGCGATGCGTCCGGTGTTGAGCACCAGTCCGGCAGGGCCATCCCAGGCCTCCATGCGCATGGAGTGATATTCGTAGAAAGCGCGTAGGGCGGGTTCAATGCGCGGGACATTGTGCCAGGCCGGCGGCACCAGCAGGCGGATGGCCTTGAAGAAGTCCATACCGCCCTGCACCAGCAGTTCAAGCATGTTGTCAAGGCTGAAGGAGTCGCTGCCGCCGCCCACCGCGGGCAGCACTTCAGCCATAGGCAGCAGGTCGGATTGGAGTTGCGCCTCGCGGGCCTTGGCCCACAGACGGTTGCCCTGCACCGTATTCAACTCGCCATTGTGGGCGAGTATGCGGAAGGGTTGGCATAGCCGCCATTCCGGCCAGGTATTAGTGGAAAAGCGTTGGTGGTAGGTGACGAGGGCGGAGGCAAAGCGCGGGTCGCAGAGGTCGGGATAAAAAACGGGGAGATTCTCTGGCAGCACTAAGCCCTTGTAGCCGATGACCTGAGAGGAGCAGGTCACGGCAAAAAAACTGCTCTCGTCGACAAAGCGTTTTTCTACCCGCCGCCGCAGGCGATAGAGGAGGCGTTCGCGACTGTCCGTGTCCGCAGCGTCGGGGAGGTCCACAAAGGCCTGCCAGACTCCTGGCAGGCTCCCAAGGGCTTCATCGCCACAAGCGGCCAGGTCGGTAGGGACCTCGCGCCAGCCCAGACATCGGAGACCGAGGTGTTGGGCTTCGGCATCCAGTGTCGTGCGGATTTCACCCGCAACTGCTTGGTCCTGTGGGAGAAAAAACTGGCCGATACCGAAATGCTTGCCGAGAGTAATACCCCGATCGGTGGCGATAGCGCGAAAAAAAGACTCCGGCATTTGCAACAGCAGGCCGCAACCGTCGCCACTTTTGCCGTCGGCGGCTACCGCGCCGCGGTGGGTGAGGCGCGCCAGGGAGGTGATTGCCGTCGCGACAATGGCGTGACTGGCCTGGTTGTCCATCTGGGCAATCAGCCCGAAGCCGCAGGAGTCCCGTTCAAAGTCGGAGGAGTATAAGCTTTGCGTCATATCGTCACCTGGTTGTCACATCACCCTGTCGCCGGACTGCAAAGCAGGGCCGGGCATTATAACGCGCTCATGGGCACCATCCAAGGGCTCAAGCCTCGCCGTGTGGATCGAAGAGGCGGTCGTACTCGGCAATGGCAAAGCGGTCGGTCATGCCGGCCACATAGTCGGCAACGACACGCGCCTGGCGCTTCGCTGCACCGTCACACTCGTTGATGCGCGCCTGATATTTCAGCGGGAGCAGTCGCGGATCTTCACGCAGGGTATGAAAAAGTTTGCGTACCAGGCGCTTGGCTTTTTCCGCCTGACGATGCACCCGGGGGTGACGATACATGCGCTGAAAGAGGAAGTGTTTGAGGGTGGCGACTTCGTGGGCGATGGCTGGGCTGTGGGCGGCGAGGGGTTGCGGCGCGGCCCGCACTTCCGCAATCGTAGCGATGCCCTCTGCGGCAATGCGGCGCCGGGTTTCATCGACCAGATCGTGGATGAGCAGATTGATGAGGCGGCGGCCCGTTTCGTGACGCAATACGGTTTGGGAGGCTTCGGGATAGCGCTGGTATACCTCGGCAAAAATAGCCCCATACAGGGTGCTGGCGCAGAGTTCTTCCAGATTTAGCAGGCCGGCGCGTAAGCCATCATCAATATCATGGTTATTATAGGCAATCTCGTCGGCGAGATTGGTAATCTGCGCCTCCAGACTGGGCTGGGTACCCTGCAGAAAGCGTTCACCGACATCTGCCAGATCGGCAGCTTTGCTTTTGGCGCAGTGCTTGAGGATGCCCTCACGGGTCTCGAAACTCAGGTTCAGGCCGGGGAAGTCGCCGTAGCGCTTTTCCAGGCGGTCCACAATGCGCAGGGACTGGATGTTGTGCTCGAAACCGCCGAGGTCGGCCATGCACTCCTGCAAGGCATCCTGCCCGGCATGGCCAAAAGGGGTGTGACCGAGATCGTGGGCCAGGGCAATGGCTTCGACCAGATCCTCATTCAGCGCCAGTTGGCGAGCGATGGCGCGACCCACCTGTCCCACTTCCAGGCTGTGGGTGAGGCGGGTGCGGTAGAGATCGCCCTCGTGATTCACAAAGACCTGGGTCTTATATTCAAGGCGGCGGAAGGCGCTGGAGTGGATGACCCGGTCCCGGTCGCGCTGAAAGGCGCTGCGACCGGCGGGCGGCTCTTCCGCATGTTTGCGGCCAAGACTCTGCGCAGGATCGGCGGCGTAGGATGCTAATCCCCCAGGCTGCCCCGGAGAGATTTTGTCAGACATGACCGGACGATTTCTGTACTGCCGCAGGGTCAGCCGCAGGCGCGGATTCGTCTATTACCCGCTGCATGGTTTCGGCGAGCAGAGGCAGACGCGCGGCAAACAGCGCAAAGGCCGCATCGGCATATTCGCGGATTTCATACTGGGCATCTTTTTTGCGCCGCAGCTTGAAAAAGTTCATCAGGCTGCGGAAGTTGACCGTCCAGTAGACATCCGAGTAGGCGGCGACCGGCATCACGTTGCGCAGAAGCTCGCGGGCCCGGCCACGGTAAGGGTCGCGTCCGCCTTCTTTGGGACCGAGCTCGCCGCTTTCGCGCGCCAGATCAATGCGGCTGCAAGCCGCATTGTATTGCTGCTCGTACCAGGCAAAGAGCTGCGCCATCAGCGCTTCATATTCGCCCATGGCAGCCTCGTCCAATACCGCAAAGCCATCCACCGTGCGCGCGGCGACATCGGGCACGTAGGCGATGGAGAGAGGCTTGCGATAGCGCATGGAAAACTCGTTCCAACTGGAAACGCGGTGTTTAACCCACTGGCGCAGCACAAAAATCGGTGCGATGAAGCGGAAGCGGAAGTATACGGTCTCGAAGGGTGTGCCATGCTGATCGCGCAGCAACTGGTAGAGCAGGGCGCGGTCGCGCTCCGAAAATTCGTGCCCGTTCCGGAGGCGCTGGTTGGTAGTGCTGATGCGCGCGGTGTTGATGATGGTGGCTTCGTCACCCCAGGTCTCTTCCAGCTCGATGAAACCGAAGTTGCCAATACGGCGGGTGCCGCCGGGGTTCAGCGCGATGCGTTGCGCCATTTCCTCTTGCAGCTCCGCGGTTGCTTTATTGATCTCATGCATGTCCATGCTCCATGAAGGCCTGAAGGGTTTGAGTGACAGCGGCCGGGGGGACATCTCCGGTGCTGACCGCACTCCCAAT
>JAKAFG010000149.1 GCA_021818125.1 Pseudomonadota bacterium
TCACCTGCAGGATCTGCAGGCGATGGATACCAGCAAGTTGCTGACCACTCGTTACGAACGCCTGATGCACTATGGAGTCGTCGGCGCCGCCTGAGCTGGAGCGACGTCTCCAGACGCGTCTGCAGGGGGATTTGCGCCCCCCGGTAGGACGTATACTCTATGTGGCCTATAGTGGCGGTGGTGATTCTACGGCCCTGCTCGTGGCACTGCTTTCCTTAGGGTACACCGTCCATGCCTTGCATGTGGATCACGGCTGGCACCCGGACAGTGCTCAATGGGCCCGGTTCTGCCAGCAGCAGGCTGTGGCGCTGGGGGCTTCTTTCACCCTGCTGCGCCTGCCCGCAGACACACCGGGAGAAGGCCCGGAGGATCAAGCCCGGCGTGCCCGCTATGCCCTCATGGCGGCGCAGTTGGAGCAGGGCGACTGGCTGTTCACGGCGCAGCACTTGGAAGACCAGGCGGAGACTCTGCTTTTGCAACTGTTGCGCGGTGCTGGTGTAGCGGGGCTGGCGGCCATGCCCGGGCAGCGCCCTCTGGGAGCCGGGCTGCTGGTCCGACCCTTGCTGGATGTACCCCAACTGGTGCTGCGGGATTATCTGGAACAGCGGCACTTACCCTTTCTGAATGACCCGGCCAATGCCGATGTGCGCTATGACCGGGTACGGGTGCGCAATATCCTGCTCCCGCAACTGCGCGATCTGGGCTGGCCTCATGCGGCGGCCAATATCGCCCGCGCGGCGGATAATCTCGCCGATATGCGGGAAATCGCGGCGGACTGGTTTAGTTTGCGTTGGCAGCGGTATCGGGCAGATTACCCGGAACTCTCTGCAGAGTGGCTCTCCCTGGCGTATTTGCAATCCCTCTCTGCTGCTGCACAGCGGGTTTTCCTGCGCGGATGGCTGCGGAAGCGGCAGATTCCGGTGCCGAGCCGGGAGCGTCTGGAGGCTCTGCGGGACACGGTAGTGCAGGGACGCGGGGGCGCGAGGATTCAGTGGGAAGGGGGAGAAGCCTGGCTGCAGGGCGGACTGCTGCGCGCCTGGCTGCAACCGCGCGCTACGGCGGAAAAGGAATGGGAAGAAGGCCCTTGGTGTGCCGCTCCCGGAAAACCGCTGCCGATCCCTGGCTGGCAGTGTGCTCTCCGGGATACCCCACCGGACGGTTTTCATCACGCGCTGGCTGAGCGTTTTGCGGAGACGAGCTTGTACTGGCGCCGTCGCCGCCAGGGGGAACGCACCCTAACCGGGCAGGGCCAACATCGTCCGCTGAAGAAATTGCTGCTGGAGGCGGGGGTCCCACCGGATCAGCGTGCGGATGTGCCTTTACTCTGGGACGAAGCGGGGCATTTGCTGCTCATTCTGGGTTACTACACCGCACCCTGGGCGAGTGCCCCCCATGGGGGCACGGCCCTCTGCCTTTGGAATGCCGGTACTCAGTCTACCGCCGGCAGGGGCGTCGGCTCGACATAGTGCAGCGGCTGCCCGTGCGCGTTGGGGAGAATCTCGCCTTTGTCGAAAACCACCCGGCCGCCGACAATGGTAGTAATAGGCCAACCCGTCAGGACCCAGCCATTGAAGGGACTCCAGCCCACCTTGGTGAACATCTCCTCATTGCGGACGGGCTTTTCATGGGTCACATCGACCAGGGTCAGATCCGCATCCCAGCCTATGGCAATGCGCCCTTTGTTCACCACGCCATAGAGGCGCGCCGGGTTGTAGCACATCCAGCGCTGCAACTCGGCCAGACTGCAATGGCCGTCGCGCATGGCGGTGAGCATCAGGGGCAGGCTGGTTTCCACGCCGGGCATGCCGGAGGGTGCGCGGGGATACCCCAAGGCCTTGTCTGCCAGCAGGTGCGGGGCGTGATCCGTAGCAATGCAATCGATTACGCCGCTGCGCAAACCCTCCCAGAGGGTCTGACGATCGTGCTCGCTGCGGATAGGGGGGTTCATCTGCGCCAGGGTACCCATTCTGGCATAGGCATCGGTCGTCAGAAAGAGATGGTTGGGAATCGCCTCACAACTGATATAAGGCGTCTTTTCCTGCCGTAAGAACTCGGTCTCCATGGCCGTGGAGAGATGCAGGACGTGCAGACGGCGCTGATATTTTTTCGCCAGCCGAACGGCTCGTTTGGTAGCAATAAGCGCCGATTCTTCATCGCGGATACGGGAATGATCGGCGGGATCACCGCTGTCGGTAAACCGGGCGCGCCGCTCACGAATGCGTGCCTCATCTTCCGCATGGACCGCTATCAGTTTGCGGCCATGGGCGAAAATACGATCCAGGTCTTCTTCCTTGTCCACCAGTAAATTGCCGGTACTGGCACCCATAAAAATCTTGATGCCGCAGGCGGCATCGGCTGCCAGCAGATTGTCGAGATTGTCGGGGGTGGCCCCGATAAAAAATCCGTAGTTAACCACGGATTTTTCGGCACCGCGCGCCAGTTTGTCCGCCAGAGCAGCGGGGCTGGTAGTGGACGGATTGGTGTTGGGCATTTCCAGAAAACTGGTGACGCCACCTTTGGCCGCGGCCCGCGAGCCGCTGGAAATATCTTCCTTCTGCTCATTGCCGGGTTCGCGGAAATGCACCTGCGGGTCCATAACGCCGGGCATCAGCATATGACCTTCGGCGTCAATCACCGTATCGGCGGCACGGTCTATATCCCGATCGATGGCAACAATGCGACCATCTTCGGCGAAAAGATCCCCGTGATACAGTTCACCGGAGGGTAGCGCGATGCGCGCGTTACGGATCAGCAGACGCATGTCATCAGTCCTGCGCCATCTGTTTCTCGCGTTTTTCTTCCAGCGTTTTGCAATCAATGCAGAGAGTGGCGGTAGGGCGGGCTTCGAGGCGGCGCAGTCCGATCTCCACGCCACAACTTTCGCAGTAGCCATATTCGCCGGTCTTGATGCGGTCGAGGGCCTGGGTGATTTTACGGATCAGCTTGCGTTCCCGATCGCGGGCGCGCAGTTCCAGGCCCATGTCCGTCTCCAGACTGGCCCGATCATTGGGGTCGGAATAGTTGACGTTTTCCATCTGCATATGTTGTACGGTACGGTCGACTTCTGCCATCAGTTCGCCGCGCCAATCTTCCAGAATTTTCTGGAAATGGGCGATCTGCGCGGGGCTCATATACTCTTCGCCGGGGGCGGCCTCGTAGGGGGTGAAGGCGGTGAACTGCTGGGCTGCGCCGGGCACTGTTTTCGCGGGCTGGAACGTGTTTTGGTCCATGGGGGCTTCCTGTCTTTGTGGTAAATCTGCTTACGTTTAACAGAGAATAACCGTTTTGGCAATCCGAGGCATGCTGGTTACAATGGCCCGACCAGGCTGTTTTGGATGTCGTGGGTTTACCAGATGATTATGGCACTTTTTACCATAAATTCAGGAGATAATGATTCATGCCTTTGCGTGCGCTGATCTTTGATGTGGACGGGACCCTTGCCGATACCGAACGGGATGCCCACCGGGTTGCTTTCAATCAGGCTTTTGCCGAAGCCGGCCTTCCTTTTCGTTGGGATGTGCCGACCTATGGCCACTATCTGAAGGTTACCGGCGGCAAAGAACGCCTCAGGACTTTCCTGAATGAACATCCGCAATTGCCACAACTGAGCGATGCTGACATTGCCTCTATCCACCGTCAAAAGACCGGGTATTACGTGGAGATGATGAATGCCGGGCTATTGCCGCTACGCCCCGGTGTGGAGCGTTTGCTGAATGCGGCACGGGATCATGGCCTGCTTCTGGCCATTGCCACGACCACCACGCCAGCCAATGTCGAGTCCCTGTTGAAGAGCACTCTGGGTGCGGAGGCGCCGCAGCGCTTTCATACGATTGGCGCCGGGGATATTGTCCCCCACAAAAAGCCCGCAGCGGACATTTATACCTATGTGCTGGGTCAATTAGGGTTGCCTGCCGCAGACTGCCTCGCGATTGAAGACTCGGCGAACGGGCTGCAATCAGCCCGTGGAGCGGGGCTCGCCACCATTATTACCCAGACGGAATATACCGAAGGACAGGACTTTAGCGCAGCGCTGCGGGTTCTCGATCATTTGGGAGAAACGGTATCCCCTGCGCACGTTTTGCAGGGCCAGGCCGCTGGGGAACAGGTGGTCGTGGATATTCCCATCCTGCAGGGGTGGTGGGCGGATATCCGCGAAGTTTGAGTGTTTGGGAACGTTGCAGTGGGCGTTATGCGGTCAGCATCCCCAATCCGGTCAAACCCAGAGCTTGGCAGCCATCAGCAGTATGATGATCGCCATGATTACTTTGACCCACAGTTCTCCGCGGCGGCTCACCGTAAGTCTGGTAGCCAACCGTGCGCCTATCATGCCGCCTATGCCGACGATAACGCCGATGCCCCAGTGAACTTGACCCATCCATGCGAAGATAAGGAGGGTAGGCAGTATATATATTGAGATAATGAGGGTTTTGTAAGCATTTACTTGCGCTAGATTTTTGGTGAGCAAATGGCGCAGGGCAAAGATGAAGAGGAAGCCGACACCTAGCTGCATAAAGCCGCCGTAAAAGCCCAGCGCCAGCATGGAGGGATACAGCCATGGTGACGCCCTGCCATCGGGACGTGTAGGTTCTCCAGCGACAATCTTTGGAAAGAACATCGTGGCCGTGCTGAGCGCCAATACAATCACTAAAATGCGCTGAAACCAGAGACTACCAATATGGACACCCGTAATAGCCCCGAGTATGGCTCCCGGCAGCGTCCACAGGGCCAGCATCATCCCTTTTTTTAAATCCACCAAGTTGTGGCGGTAAAAGGTGCGAGCGGCGGTGAGATTTTCCAAAAGGATGCTGATGCGGTTGGTGCCGTTTGCGGTGATGGGATCGAGGCCAAGGAAGATGAGTACCGGCAAGGTCAGCATGGATCCAGCGCCAGCCAGGACATTGATGAACCCGGCACCCATCCCGGCGGCGAATAATGCCGGGAGGAGCCACCATTCTGTGCTTACCGATTGCATCGTAGGCAGGTGTCAGCCCGCTTGGTGCCAAGCGGGATCTCGAAATTCCGCGCACTGGCGCTGACATGCAAGGGGTCAGTGCATTCAGGGCGGACATGATAGGTTTGTTGTTGCATCGTGGATTACCACATGATTATGGACCTTTTGCTTCATCGTGCCGCTGATTCGTTGTCGATTGCAAGCTCCCCGAGATCCTTCCATACTTCTAAGGATGAAC
>JAKAFG010000150.1 GCA_021818125.1 Pseudomonadota bacterium
GTGAGCCTCCATTACAGGGGAAAAACCAATCCTATCAAAGGAATCCTGCCAAATCAGCAGAGGTAACTGCCGAATTTTTTATAGGTAGGGTAGTGTGGTTGGCCTTGCACCATCCACCATTTCAGTTTTCCCTGTGACGTGTCGTTATCCTTTCTAAGAAGAGGCGGGAGAAAAGTGTTATGCAGCAGGTACCCCAAAAGTCAGCACAGGATTTTTCTACGGCAGTACCGTATCTTACATCCGATGGCCTTGTCTTTCTGGGACTGGAGGGGGTAGAAAAATATATACGTCGGATTCGACGGGCGCTGGAGCGTCGGGACTTCGCCGCGAAGCAGCGCGCGATGGAGAGGGTCCAGCAGGTCGTACAGCATTTGTTGGTCACACTGGGCGATAATCCCCCATCCCCCCACCTGCGGCGCCTCGATAGTCTCTATCGGTACCTTTTGCTGAAACTGGCGCATGTCAATTTATTCAATGATGTGCAGGAGATTGCGGAATGTAATCCGATTATTGGCGACTTGCGTTTGGAATGGTCGGCAATCTTCCATCCTTCCGAACGGAACGATTTGCGCAGACTGAGCCAAGTCGATTTTGCAAGATTTTTACTTGGCTGAACGACAAGGATCGAGTATATAAGCGTTAGGTACAAGGTCAGTTCTCTCAGATATCGACAGGCAAGGAAGCCATGGCAGAAGAAAAGAAGCCGGGGAAAAGCAAGCGGGTGATCATCGTCATCATGGCGATTGTTGTGTTGCTCATCGCCGGAGCAGGGGGCACCTGGTGGTTTATCCTGCGTCCCGTGACCGCGCCCACGCCTGCACAAATCGCCAAGGAAAAGTTGCAGAATACCAAATTTATTGATCTCGGTTCTCTCGTCACCAATCTGCAGAGTAGTGATGGGAGCACGCATTATATTCAGGTACAGATACAGTTGAAAACCTATAATTCTGTCGTCGAAACCGCAGTAAAATCTTTTATGCCAGAAATTCGTAATGGTATTTTGATGCTGCTCAGCGCCCAGAATGCTGACAAGGTCAGTGAGCCCGCGGTGCGTGATCAGTTGCTGCAAGAGATAAAGCAGCAAGTGAATAATACGCTGGAGACCGACGGCGGGGTACTGAAAGCGCCCCCGACAGAGAAAAATCCGCCCATTGCCGCCGTTTACTTTGCCAGTTTCGTTGTCCAGTAAGTAGATGATGACATTATGTTCTTACTAGTCGGTTATGTAATTGCTCTGGGTGCCATTTTTGGCGGATTCACGTTGGAGGGTGGACAAGTCGCCGCCCTCATTCAGCCTTATGAATTGCTCATGATTGGCGGCGGGGCATTCGGCGCGTTTTTTGCCGCCACTTTTCCGAGGACTTTCAAATCGGTATTCAAAGCGTTACCACTGGCATTTAAAGGTTCCAACTATACCAAAGCCGTCTATATGGAACTGCTTAGTTTGCTCAATGAGCTGTTTGCAAAAATCCGGCAGGGCGGTTTGATGTCCATTGAGGGCGATGTGGACGATCCGCAATCCAGTGAGCTCTTTAAAAAATACCCTCGTATTCTCGCTGATCATCATGTTCTGGAGTTTATTACGGACTATTTGCGGCTTATGGTGGGCGGAAATATGGGGGCTTTTGAGATGGAAAATCTCATGGATGTGGACATAGATACGCATCATCGTGAGCAGGAAATTCCTATTCACGCGTTGACACGCACCGCGGATGGTATGCCGGCGTTCGGGATTGTGGCGGCGGTGATGGGCGTGGTGAATACGATGGGCTCCGTAGATAAGCCACCGTCCGTATTGGGCGAGCTGATCGCCGCCGCATTGGTGGGTACTTTTCTCGGCATTCTGCTGGGTTATGCGATTGTGTCGCCGTTGGCGGCACGCCTTGAAGATCGTGCTGCTGAAGCCAGTAAAATGTTTGAGTGTATCAAGGTTGCCCTGCTGGCGACGATGAATGCCTATCCCCCCCAGGTCGCTGTCGAGTTCGGACGCAAGGTGCTTTATTCGACGGAGCGCCCCAGTTTCCAGGAGCTGGATTCACATCTGCGTGGATTGAAAGGCAAGTAGTGCATTATGGCCGGTGACGATAAAACCAAACCGATAGTCATCAAACGCATCAAAAAAGGCGGTGGCCCACACGGCGGTGCATGGAAAATTGCTTACGCTGATTTTATTACGGCGTTGATGGCGTTCTTTCTGCTGATGTGGCTCTTGGGATCCACCACAAAAGCGCAATTGCAGGGTATTGCCCAGTGGTTCAAAAATCCTGAGCAAGTGTCTCTGATGGGCGGGCCGGGTAGCGGATCATCCAACTCCATTCTGCCTGGCGGTGGGAGTAATTTGGATAAAACGGTCGGGGAGGTGCAGCGCGGTCAGAAACGGCAGGTCATGGCGAGTAATGAAACACCTGTCAACAGCGCAGAGCGTGCTGATCAGCACAACCTCGAACAGCTCAAGAAGGCACTGGATGCGCAAATTGCCAGTAATCCGGCACTGGCGGCGTTCCGGAAACATCTGCTCATAAATATCACCCCGGAGGGGTTGCGTATTCAGGTCGTGGATAGTGCTAAAAGATCTATGTTCCCCAACGGAAGCACCATACTGGAACCTTACGCCCGCGCTATTTTCCAGGCTATCGCGCCGACCCTGAATCATTTGCCTAACGAGATCAGTATAACCGGCCATACCGACGCGTTGCGTTATCTCAATGACGGGAAGGGCTATAGTAACTACAATTTATCCGCGGGCCGGGCGAACGCGGTGCGGCAGACCCTGGTACAAAGCGGGCTGGATGAAAGCAAGATCCTGCGTGTTGTCGGTATGGGCTCGGCGGTACTGTATGTTCCCAAAGAGCCGAATTCTCCGCTGAATCGCCGGGTAAGTATTGTCGTGCTCAGTCAGGAGGCAGCCAGACGTATTATTTATAATCAGCAGGCAGAAAATAATGTGGCATCATCTGACGCCGCGGAGCAGGTCTTAACAAAAGCTGTTACCTTATTTTAAACTCGCTGCCCAGGCCATGGACTCCAGCGACATGTTGGTGATGTCTGCTACCGATAAGCCCAGTGCTTGACCAACGTTCTGCACCACCTCGATGTCACCATTTTCGGCCGCTTCGACGATAAGAAGCAGCATGCCATCCTCCCCCTCATGCCGCAGTATGGCGGCATGCATTTCCCGTGAGAGTCGCAACTCATCCAGCAGTTCAGGCAGTGGTTGATTGAGGCAGGCATCCAGCAGGGAGAGCATACCCGCTAAAAATGAGCGATGCAGTGCCAGTGGTTGCGCATCCAGTTTAGGAGAACGCTCACGTAGCAGCTCAGCAAGGCGTGCGCGGGTCGCGGCCATCGTCAGCAATGGCGTTTTACGCGCACCTTGGCTGGCAAAAAGTAACAGCGTTAACCAGCGTTGCAAGGGGTGTCTGCCCAGTAATATGAGCGCCCGGCGAATACTGTCAATTTCCTGGCCCCGGGTCAGTCCTGCAGAATTCAGATAGCGGAGTAACTGAAAAGACAAGCCGGGATCGCGGCGAAAAGTTTCTTCAATATCACCGACTGGGTTCTCCTCGGCAAGCAGGTTTAACAGGTTGAAGATGGTGTGTTGATTGGCAGCAAGACTCCTCCCACTGATAATTTCCGGACGCATGAAATAGTAACCCTGGCTATAGTCCACCCCTGCCTCAAAGCAGCGTCGCGCCATGATTTGGGTCTCAACCCGGGTAGCGATAATGGCTGGAGTATTTGCAATATCAGCTTTGCGAACTAGTTGTATCCACGCTTCCCATTCGCTGGGTTCATTGAGATAGGTATCTATTTTGACGAAATCCACGACCTTGAGTAAGCCGATCTGCCATGGCGCTGCTTCAAAACGGTCCAAAGCGAGGCGAAAGCCGCGTTTGCGCAAATTGAGAATATTATCAATAAACTCACGTGTTGGCGCTTCGGTAATGGTAAATTCCGGAATTACTTGTGTGGCTGGAAAAAGTTCTAAACTTTTTTCATCAAAATTGCTATTGGTAAAATTAATAAAGGCTGGTTTCCCGCCGAGTAACTGTTCGATATTGAATACGCTGAATGTTTTTATCAGTACTCTGGCCGAGCAAAGGAACGGATCCTCCAGTGGTCCGCTGGCTTCTTCTCTCGCAAATAGTTCATAGCCGATTACCTCGCCATGATGACCCAGAATGGCTTGGCGGGCAACGAGCTCTTGGATGGCGTCGGGCGCGGGTGTGTCTGCAAATTTTGAGTTCATTTCATACCGTCATGAGGCGATCTAACAAGGTTTTCGAGATGCCTGTTACTTCCAGCAGGCGTGCCGTATAAGCGCGGTCCGTGAGATACTGACAGAGATCCAGCATGCGCAGGATGGCTGCTGTTAAAGCGCCTTCGCTGTATTGTTGGGAAACGCCGTGGGTACCTAATAATTGCGGTAAAGCGGCTCGCAAAAAGCTCATGGCAAAGGCGGTATACAGCGGCGGAATGCGTTTTTGTACATTGTTGCTGCCCTCCTGATGCTGGGCTTCCAGAAACTGCTGATCGTGCGGACCGGTGAACAGGTTGCCGAGCCAATGGGTCAGATGTCGTGGAAAATCCTGATGTGCAGTCGCGAGCCTCTGCTCTACTTCGGGGACGGCCTTCAGGTGCTGAAGGAAGAGGGCAACGACTTCCGGCAGCAGCGCCAGTGCCTGGGGTGCGGCAGACTGGATGAGATGCACATCCGTTTCCTTCAGCCCTGCCATCTGCACAAAAATCGCCAGGTTCTGATCTTTGTTCACTATTTCTAAGAAATCCATACGCTTTACCCCCTGGTGTCTCATTGATGTTCTAATCTAATCTGCTGGAGATTACACGATATCGGCAAGATTGCCAGAGGTCCACCGGAGTCACTAAAGTTTTGCGGAGATAGTGTCGTAAAGTCGATGTACCCATCTTTTTTACGCAGCGGACACAGAGAATGAAATGACGGATAATCTCCCTTTCGATCAGGTACTTGACCAGGCTTTTCAGGTGCTGGTGTCCCAGATCAAATCTGGTCGGACACAGATGGAACAAGCGGTTTCTGACATTATGAGCCGCTTCGTCAGCCTCCATGAGCGTCTGGGTAATGCCGTGCAAGCCTCGCGGGGCGCGGCGCGGGCCGAAGAGGGAAATCCGGATATGGGCAGTTTGTTCAGCACGAGTGAGGC
>JAKAFG010000151.1 GCA_021818125.1 Pseudomonadota bacterium
CTGAGCCCTGCCCGCGCTGTAACGGTACCGGTCAGATACGGGGCTGCGAAGCCACCAGCATGCACGTCCTGCGCCTGCTGTATGAGGAGTGCATGAAACCCGGCGCCGCCGAGGTGGAATGTCAGGTGCCGGTGGATGTGGCCGTCTATCTGCTCAACGAAAAGCGCCGCCCGATTCTGGAACTGGAAGCCAAGACCGATACCCGCATCCTGATCATTCCCACGCCGGACATGGTTACGCCCCATTACCAGATTCAGCGGACGCGCGTGGAGGGCGGCAGCAGCCGGCCGACGCCGGCGCCCAGCGGTGACAGCAGCACGCTGCCCGCACGCCCCAGTCGTCCGACGAGCGAATCAGCGGCACTGAGTCCGTTGACCGCGCCGCCGCCGCCCGAGGTGTTGCCGCCATTGCGCACACCACCAGCACCCAGCGGCCCGAAGGCGAAAGCACCCGCCAAGGTCGTTCCGCCGGAAGAAGGTATTCTGGCCCGGCTGGTGCGGGCGCTGGTATCCCGCTATGTGCCCGTTGACGCGGCGACTTTCCTGGCGGAAACCAGTGGCACTGAGCTGTCGGCAGGCACGGAGCCAGTCAGCGAGACGAGCACCGACGATCAGGAAAACGGTGGCGAAGGCCGAAGCAATCGGCGCCGTCGCCGCGGTGGACGCCGTGCACGGGCCCGGCGCTCCACCCAGGGCGGAGAAAATGGCACAGAATCCTCTTCTGCAGAGGGGGAAGTCCCCGAGAATACCTACACGACGGAGGGATTCCAGGATAGCGATCTGCTGGCGGGTCCCGAGGAGGACACCCATGTCCCGGAAGAACTCGTCTATCCCGGCACGGTACCCGCCGCCGCCGACTGGCACCAGATGCTGGTCCCCGCCAAGGCGCTGGCTCCGGGTGCAGTAGTGCAACAGGAGTCCGCCCAGGAACCCGTACAGGGTGACTTACTGGCCGTGGAGGCGGTCCCCGGTGAAACCGAGCAGCAGCCTTTCCCGCTGGACGAAGGCTGAGAAACGGCTACTTATCGCGCTCAAACCGGGGCGTGGCAGTGCCTCATTCCCGCCGCCATGTGGTGCCGCCGGGGCCATCTTCGAGGATGACTCCAGCGGCTGTCAATTCCTGCCGGATCTCATCGGCACCGGCAAAATCGCGGGCCTGCCGCGCCGCGGCGCGCGCGGCGATACGCTCCTCAATCCAGCGCGCATCGGTCGCATTGCCGCGGAGAAAATCCTCTGCCTCTTGTCCCAGCAAGCCCAGCACACCCGCCAGTTCACGTAGCAGAGTGGCGAGCGGCGCGGCTACTTCGCTGCCTTCATCCCGCAGGCGGTTAATCTCGCGGGCCAGATCAAAGAGCACGGCAAGGGCTGCTGGCGTATGAAAGTCGTCGCTCATGGCGGCATGGAAACGCTCCCGCCACTCGCTACCCAGCTCCGCCACGATTTTGCGCGCGGGCATCCCGCGCAGGGCGGTATAGAGCCGGGTGAGGCCCGCCTTGGCCTGCTCCAGCGCCTCTTCCGCATAGTTCAGCGGGCTGCGGTAATGGCTGGACAGGATGAAAAAGCGCAGCACCTCGCCCGAATAGCGGGGTAAGAGTTCCCGCACCGTGAAGAAATTATTCAGCGATTTGGACATTTTCTCGTCGTTGATGCGGACAAAGCCGTTGTGCATCCAGTAATGGGCAAAAGCGCAACCCGCGCCCTGTGACTGAGCGATTTCATTTTCATGATGGGGGAACTGCAGATCCGCACCACCACCATGAATATCAAAAGCACAGCCCAGGGCATCGGCGGACATGGCGGAACATTCGATATGCCAACCGGGCCGTCCTTCTCCCCAGGGAGAGGCCCAGGACGGCTCGCCGGGTTTGGCCGCCTTCCACAAGGCAAAGTCCAAAGGATCACGCTTGTCTTCACCAATATCCACCCGTGCGCCCGACGTCAACTCGTCAATGGATTTGCCGGACAGGCGCCCGTATTCCGGGAAGCTGCGCACCGCGTAGTACACATCGCCATTGGCCGCCGCATAGGCATGCCCTCTGTTGATGAGTTCGCCGATCAGGGTTTGCATGGCACCCACATGCTCCGTCGCTCGCGGTTCCTGATCAGGGCGCTGGCAGAGCAACGCCGCCTCGTCTTCGTGCATGGCGTCGATGAAGCGTGCCGTGAGAGACTGGATCGACTCGCCACGCTCCAACGCCCGACGAATGATTTTGTCGTCGATATCGGTGATATTGCGGACGTAAGTCACCTCATAGCCGCGCTCACGCAGATAGCGCGCCACCGTATCAAAGGTGACCATGACCCGGGCATGGCCGAGATGACAGAAGTCGTATACGGTCATCCCGCAGACGTAGAGTCCCACATGATTGGGGCGCAGCACTTCCAGCGGCGTTTTACCGCGGCGCAGGGTGTCAAAGAGGGTCAGTACCGGCAGGGTGGTCATATTTTCAGCCTCGACAAGCGTTCAGGAGCGTTGGGCAGCGGCGCGCAGGCGGTCCAGCGCGCGCGCCCCGCCGATGAGGGGGAGGAGCGCCGCCAGTTCCGGTCCGTGGGTGAGCCCGGTAAGCGCGGCGCGCAGGGGCATGAACAGCGCCTTACCGCGCTGCCCGCTGGCTTGCTGCAAGGCTTTGGTCCACAGCCGGTAGTCGCCACCCGACGCCTGCAGCGTCGCCTGGGCGACGGACCAGAACTCAGGGCTGGCTCCGGTGATGGCCCCGGCCGCCTCGGCGTCGACCGTGGGGGAGGCAAAACAGCGCTCAGCCCAATCCAGTGCATCGGCGGGCAGCAGGATATTGGCACGCACCGCCGCCACAAAATGCCTTTCCTGCCCTGCCGGCACTTTGTCCTGCAGATGGGGCGCCAACCAGTTCCAGACGGCGGCATCGTCCAGCGACTGTACCGCTTCGTGCTGCCAATGCTGCAACTGCACCATATCAAAATGGCTGGGCGCCCGGCTGATCTGGGTCAGCGCAAAGCCCTGCGCCAGTGCGCTGCTATCCAGAAAGCTCGTCGCGCTGTAATGATGACCCAGACGGGCGAGGTAGTTAAGCACCGCCGGGGCCAGATAACCGGCCTCGCGCAGGCCGCGCAAGCTGACCGCCCCGTATCGCTTGGACAGAGGCTGACCGTCGGCACCGAGTAACAAAGGCAGATGACCATAATCGGGAACCGGCAACCCCAGCGCCTGCAAGATCAGGATTTGCCGGGGGGTATTGGTCAGGTGGTCCTCGCCACGCAAGACCAGATTCACCCCCATCAGCGCATCGTCGACCGCGTTGGCAAAGAAAAATGCCGGGCTGCCGTCACTGCGGCGGATGACAAAGTCCCCCAGATCAGCCAACGCATAGTGACGCTCGCCCCAGACCAGATCCGATACCGGGAGGATGCCCTGATCCGGCACCCGGAAACGCAGCGTGGGCCGGATGCCCGCCGCCTCCCGTTCAGTCCGCACCTCGGCATGAAGATGCCGACAATGTCCACCATAGCGTGGTGCCTTACCCGCCGAGCGCTGTACGGCGCGCTCCGCGGCCAGGTCGTCGGCGCTGCAATAGCAGGGATAGGCCTGTCCGCTGGCCTGCAAACGGGCATAGTACTGGTCATAGACGGCCAGACGCTCCATCTGCCGGTAGGGGCCGTGATCGCCACCCCGATCCGGACCTTCGTCCCAGTCGATGCCGAACCACCGCAGATCTTCCAGCAGGGCCCTCTCATAGATCTCGGGGGAGCGCTGCTGATCTGTATCTTCCAGACGCAAAATGAACGTTCCACCCGCGCCACGCGCCGCCAGCCAGGCGAAAAGGGCCGTGCGGGCATTGCCTAGGTGCAGGTAACCGGTGGGGCTGGGTGCAAAGCGACTCTTCAGATTCATGGTGGTATAGTATTGCGCCATCGGCCGCATCGCAATGCAAAAGCCGGGATAGGATACTTCGCAAAATGCAGGCCAGAATGCACTTTGCGAAGTACTCATACACACGGAAAGAAACGGAATGGCTCAAGCTAATACCCCGCGCGCGCGCTCCAGGCAACCGAAGCGCCACCATTATGGACGCTGGATTTTACTGATCATCCTGCTGATTCTGATCAATATCGGGATCGGTGTCGGCATTTATGTCTACCGCATCTGGCAGACTCTTCCTCCTGTCCACGAACTCAAGGAATGGCGTCCGGATGAACCCTTGCGGATATATGCGGCGAACGGTGCGCTGCTGCAGGAGGTCGGCCCTCAGATGCGCTATGCGCTGCCCCTCGGCCAGATTCCGGCCCGGTTGCAGGAAGCCTTCATATCCGCCGAAAACGCCCGCTTCTACAGTAACAACCCGCTGTATTATCCGGTCAGTTATCCGGGGATTCTGCGTGCCGCGGTGGTGGACGTCATTCATATGGCACCGATGCAGGGTGCCAGCACCATCCCGGAGCAGGTGGCCCGGAACTTTTACCTGACTCCGCAAAAAACCATTTCCCGGAAGATCGCGGAAATTCTCCTGGCATACAAACTCGCCGCTCATTTTACCCATAAGCAGATTCTTGAACTTTATCTGAACAAGATTTATCTCGGGCAAGGGGCCTACGGCGTGCAGGCAGCGGCCCGGACCTATTTCGGAAAAGGCGTCAGTGAATTGACCCTGGGGGAGATGGCAACCATTGCCGGCCTACCGCCGGCACCTTCGGTCTTAAACCCCGTAGTGAATCCCGATCTCGCCAGGAGGCGCCGCAGTTATGTGCTCAAGCGTATGGAAAAGCTCGGCTATATTTCTGCGGATGAGGAGGCGAAGGCCAATGCGGAACCCATTCTCTCACGCTATCATGCCACCGCCAGCAATGGCGCGCCCTATGTCACCGACTGGATCGCCAGTTGGCTCACCCAGCAATTTGGCAGCGATTTCACCTACCGCTCTGGCCTCAAGGTGTATACCACCATCGTGCCGCAAGATCAGGAAGCGGCGAATGAGGCGATTGCCGTGGGCCTGGAAAACTACGATATGGGGCTCTCCAGCATGGACCCCAAAAGCTACCGCGGCCCCATCGCACGTCTCGGCGGGGCTGCACTGCAGGCGGCTCTCACAGGCAAGCGGCCTGACATATTGCCACCACATGACCCGGCCAACCTCAAATGGGGCGTCGTGGTCGGCGCCGACGCCAAAAGCGCCACGGTTTCTCTGGAAGGCACAAAAACTGTCACGC